>JAHDGT010000354.1 GCA_020631675.1 Bacteroidota bacterium | reverse complement strand
AACGGGTGTCAATAAAGATGATGCATTACGCCAAGCTAAACTGAATTATTTAGAAGCTATTGAAGGAGACCCCCTACGCTCGCATCCTTATTTCTGGGCGGGTTTTGTGCCTATTGGTGATGTATCTGCTATTCAGTTCAGTACATGGGGTTTTTGGAGTTTTTATCTACTGGGAATACTGGGTGCTTGTTTTTTGTTCTTGGCTATATTCTTTTGGCGTAGAAAGTAGACGATAAGGAAGGTTGGCTTAAACTACCTCTTAGCCTAATTCCTAATAAAAGATACTTCGTGTCCTTTATTCTTTGTGGTCAGCCAAAATTGCTTGACCTGAACAGTTACGAAAAAAGCATAGATACCTGTTGCCGCCCCGATTTCAACTATAGCCGAAATCCTGTTTTTCTTTCCATTAAGTATTCCCTTACCTTTGTACAGTGGTGATGCTTGTTGATCAATCACCACTTTTTTCATTTTTACGGTTCTTGCTATTTGTAAGCTACTGCCCACTTGTATGCTATGTACCTGCGCACGAGGGATAGTAGTGGTAATGAACCCGCTGAATGCGCCCTGAGGGGCGGCTTACGAAAGCGACCTCGCGAAGCTCTTTGTAAGCCTGCCCCGAAGCAGCAGGCAGGGGGTGAATTTTAACGGATAGCCCGGCCCCTATCGCGGCGCTTACACCCTCCTTGCTGCCCAATTCATTGTAAGTTTCCGCGCCGCGATAGGGGCGTGCCCAAAAAGACGTAAAACATAAAATTCAAGACGTAAGACCTAAAGCCTAAAACCTCATTTCTGCCGAATGGATCTGCTTATGTTTTTGTGGCTGATTTACGAAAAATCGGTCTCTGATAAGGGTAAAACGTGAAAAAATGAAAAAATTTGAAAAAAAACGCCTGTTGTTCGGGAAAATCGGGCGTCTCGCATTACTTAATAAGTAACGGCTGCATACAAATGTGGTGATGCTTTTTACAAGAAGCTTCATTCAATCGCTTTGAAAAACTAAGCCGCCACCTTTGCCTTTGCTTTTTCCTGTTTGTTACACCCCAATCTAAGCTATGGATATGGAGCGATCTAAACTTGATCGGAAACTTTGGGAGCGTTATCTGGCTGGCGACAAGGCAGCATTGGGAGAGTTGTATAGGGTTTATCACCGCAGGCTCACCATGTACTGCTACGGGCGTTTGGAGGATAAGGGAATGGCGGAGAACGCCGCTTCTGATACCCTCATGCGCTTGCTGGAGCATAAGGATGAACCGCCGATCGTGAATATGGAAGCTTGGCTGTTTTCCGTGGCTAAGAACCTGTGTAATTCTCGCTGGCAAAAAGAGAACCGTAGACGGGGGATCTTTGATAAGATCCAGTACCTCTTTTCGGGCAGTGAGGAGAATAAGGGGGCAAGTCAGTTGCGGAAAAACGACCTGAAAGCCAGGATCGCCGCCGCTTTGAATGAAAAGGAATTGGAAGTGTGGAACCTCCACCAAAGGGGCTTCGGCAATGAAGAGATAGCGAAGCAGCTGGGTATGAATGCGAAGACGGTAGCTAATATGAAAGCGATCGCACGCAACAAATTAAAATTGGCCATGGATAAATACCGAAATCAACATGCCTGATAAAGATCAATTAACAACGAACCTACAACAGTCGCCCCAAGACTGCCACTACTCGGTAGAGTTACTGGCGGATCTGTTAGACGGACTGGTGGATGAACCCACGCAGCAAGAAATGCGGGCGCACTTGCAAGAATGTGATATCTGCATTGATGTATTGGGGGGAATATATGCTTTCAGAGAAGATGAAGGCACTACTGATACTGCGGCGATGGAGAATTACCTGAACGATTTAGAAAAGGTACAGTTAGCACGTATTGAAGCTGGTGCGGAAGCGGAAGAAGTGCATAGCACTACTAAAGTACGCTCGATCAATACAGCTGATACTCAAAAGAAGTCGGGTTCTAGTGCTTTTCCTCTTTTTAGAATCGCAGCTTCTTTCTTGGTGTTCGCTCTGCTGGGTGCTATATTGTACTTCTTCGCTATGGGTCCGGGCTTATCGGGTAGTGGTTCACTTGATCCGATCGCTATGGCAGATACGGAGCTAAGTAAGCCTTATGCGATCAGTGGCGTAACTAGAGGAGATACCGAAACCGATAAATTGGTGGATCACATCATGGATCGCTACAATGCGCAGGATTATGCGTCTACGATCAAAGCGATAGATGCACTACAGGCATCTGGAAACATGGAAGGGCAATGGCATTTTTATGAAGGTTTGTGTTATCTGTACCAAGCAGATGCGAAACCGGAAGTTGCCCTGAGCCATTTGAATATGGCGGCATCTACCAAAGATACCCGCTATGCGCAGCAGGCGGCTTGGTACAGTGCTTTGGCACAGTTAAAAGCAGGAAAGAACGAAGAAGCGAAAGCTATTTTAGAGCGCATCGTACAATCAAAAGGTTTCAAGCATAAAAGTGCGGCCGAGCTGTTGAAAGCGCTGAAGTAAAGCGAAGTGAAAACTTGATTTCGGTAAAATGAAAAGGGCGATGATTTATACGATCATCGCCCTTTTCATATTCCTGCTATTTGATTTGTTAGCTGGTGTAAAGAAATCAGCGTCAGCACGAAGTCTTATGACTTACGTCTTAAATCTTATGTCTTTTTTACTTCATCCCCTTAGCGCGCTGATCTCGCTGCATTTCATTTTCTTTGGATCTGCTTCTCTTTTTGAATAACTCAAAGCTAGAAGGCATTTGTTGTTCCGGCCAAACATTATTACTCACATCCACATCAGCGGTTTCTAAGAAAGGATCTAATTGTATGCGATCCACCTCCTTTTCAAAAAAGAAAACCTTACTGATTTTTTCATGGTTTTTACACCATATCTCGGCAGGAATACGAATCAATTCATTAGAACCATCGGTGAAGTGGAATTGTAGGATCACAGGCATTACCAAACCGCCATTATTAGAGAGCTTCAGTTCATAATAATGCAGGTTTTTATTGAGATAGGATTTCTCTTCTTCACTCAGACTCTTCAAATACTTCATATAATCCCGATCATCAAGTATCGTTTTTGATATAGGGTCATAAGTACTGTAAAAGTCTTTCAAGGATTTATCTTGTTCCACTTGCGATTTGTCGCCTTCTTCATTTCTAATATCACTGATGTAGCGCGGTGCACGCTCTAATTCAGCACGCTCGGCACGTTCCTCAAAAACAGGATCTTTGATATTGATCTGATACCAGTTTACTTCATCCAAGCTGATCTCCACATGATCGGTGGTGTAGAACCAGCCATTCCAGAACCAATCCAGATCCATACCACTGGCATCCTCCATGGTTCTGAAAAAATCCGCAGGGCTAGGATGCTTGAACTGCCAGCGCTGAGCGAAAGTCTTAAAAGCATGGTCAAACAAATCTCTCCCCATGACCGTTTCTCGCAAAATATTCAGTGCCGTAGCAGGCTTTCCATAGGCATTGTTACCCAGTTGCGGTATGCTTTCAGGGTTATTCATAATGGCCATCATACCCGTTTTAGATCCCTTCATATAATCCACGATCTTATGCGCCGGACCACGTCTTGACGGAAAGCCTTTCTCCCATTCCTGTTCCGTAACATACTCCAAATACGAGTTGAGTCCCTCGTCCATCCAAGCCCACTGTCGCTCATCGGTATTCACGATCATTGGGAAATAATTATGTCCGATCTCGTGTATGATCACTCCGATCATACCATATTTAGTGCGTTTAGAATAGGTGCCATCTTTCTCTGGTCTACCAAAGTTGAAACAGATCATAGGGTACTCCATACCAATGCTTTTCGCATGTACCGAAATAGCGACAGGGTAGGGGTATTCAAAAGTGTATTTAGAATATGTATTCAGCGTATGTGCAGCAGCCTTAGTGCTGTATTGTTCCCATAAAGGGTTGCCCTCTTTGGGGTAAAAACTCATCGCCATAACGGTGCGATCCCCCATCTTCACCCCCATGGCATCCCAAATGAATTTTCGCGAACTGGCAAAAGCGAAATCGCGTACATTCTCCGCCTTAAAGTGCCAAGTTTTCGTTTGTCTCGCTCGCTTTGTCTCACGTGCCACTGCCTCACCCTGCGTAATGATGATCACAGGCGTTTTAAACTCCTTTTTCGCTTTATCTAAACGCTCCCTTTCCTTCGCACTCAATACCTCATCCGTATTCTGAAGCTCACCAGTAGCCGCTACCACATGATCTTCGGGCACGGTGATCTTCACATCATAATCGCCAAAAGGAACCGCGAATTCTCCCCTGCCCAAAAACTGTTTGTGCTGCCAACCTTCCACCTCATTATACACGCACATACGCGGAAAAAACTGTGCGATGGTGTACAAATAGTTATCATCTTCGGCAAAGTATTCATAACCACTTCTACCACCCATCTGCATGCGATCCTGAATATTATACCACCACTTGATTGAAAAAGACACCTGCTCGCCCGGTTTTAAAGACTGCGGCAGATCAATACGCATCATCGTTTTATTAATGGTATACGCCAATTCGCTCCCTTCGGTATCCGTAACCGCCTCAATATTGTAGCCCCCCTCAAAATCATTATGCAGGCGCGAAATATCGCGAAAACTCATCTTACCACCACTAATGCTCTGTGTAGAGATAAGCGATTTATCACTCCCTTGCGCTCGCACATTTTGATCCAACTGCAACCACAAATACGTCAATACATCAGGCGAGTTGTTGTGATAGGTGACCGTCTCTTCTCCATCTATTCGCTGTTTCTCATCATTCAAACTCACTTCGATCACATAATCCGCCTGCTGCTGCCAATAGGCATGCCCCGGCGCGCCAGATGCCGTTCTGTATACGTTCGGCGTCGGCCAGATCTCTTGCAACTGCTTGAATTTATCCACCCGCTCAGTGGTGGATTGTGCTTGTAAAAGTTCAGCAAAAGAAAGCAACAATAAAAAGAAAAGAATAAAAGTTGGTGGGATGCGATGCATAAAACAGTGCTTAAAGTAACTTGTGTTAAGAACTG
>JAHDGT010000353.1:3167-5021 GCA_020631675.1 Bacteroidota bacterium | reverse complement strand
AGGCGGCCCAACGGTAGCCATTTGTACGCCTGCCAGCGAAGCAGCAGACAGCCGCTGAATTGGAACGGATAGCCCGGTGAACGCAGTGAAAGGCTGACGCCTTTGGACATAAGACTCAAGACGTAAGACATAAGATTTCCTGCTCGATGCCGATTTTCTTTATAGTCTTATTTTAAGCCTTTTATTGCGAGCACGCGCCCTGATAAGTAATATAAAATGACAGACTATTGTCAGATTATCTTTTAGGTTGTAACGTTATTAGGCTTTAAAGCGTCCATACATAACAAAACACATCAAGTGAGGGATATATTTATTTTTTTGGCGGCTTTAGGACTGTTCTTTTTTCATGCGGCGATACCTGCGAAAGCACAATTCACACCAGATAAAATACCGGTTTTAATTGATGATTCGGAGGAGTTCGAGCAGGTGTTTTTATATAATGTGCAGATAGATGCGCAGTCGGAAAGTGCAGGCGTGCAGGGCGTGCAGATAGATTTACAGTTACAGCAGCTGGCTTTAACTTCTTTAATTGGGGATGGTTATAGCTTGTGCATTCAATTTAAAGATGCGGAAGGCAGACCTTTGAGAGCTGGCTTTCCGAATACGGTTTATGCGGATGATAAGGGGCGGGTCGCGCTACGGAAGCGATTCAGGATGACGAAATATACTTCCTTGTTTTCTGGCGAAACGAACTATACTTGCCGCATTCAGGATCTGGACAGGGAATTGACGAAAATGGTGGATGCGACGAACACTGGTGATGGTGGAGCGGGAGAGGAGGTGATCTACGATTTACAACATTTCTTACCGTATTATGTGTTGGGACTGGAAGCGGGGCAGCATGAATTAACGGCTCATTTTTACATTTATGAAGACCGTTTCAGAATGGGGGATAGCACGAAGGTGAAGGCTTATAAGCCAGTGCGAGGTATAAAGACGCATAAGTTGGTTGTGCCCATGCCCAAGCTAAAAGATGTGAAGCTGAGTGTGGATGAATTGGAGGTGGACGCTTCTAGAGGGGCGTGGGATCCTGATCCCTTTGATCAAGGCTATGAGCGACCCGATCCGGCTTGGCGTATTTCTATGGCGACCGAGCATATGGATGATGTGATATTCACTTCAAATATGATGGAGAATTCGCTCTTTGGGAAATGGCATCATGTGTATTCCCCACCATTTAAAATTGTTGAGGGAGATATTTTACGTGTTTCCATTTTGGATATGGATGACTATACCTCTAATGACGCGGTGGGCATTTGGCAAGGTACTTTCAGAGAAATTCTCGAATTCGCTAAACAGCGAAAAGAAATCGGCTTCGGCTTAGTGAAAAGGATGATTTTTAATAGTCCGCTCAGTGAAGTGAGATTAAAATTATTAAGGCTGGACTTGGATCAGGGACATACTTATGATCCCCATTCCTATTTTTATGAGGTGGAAGCACCGGATCTGCTGGTAAAGGTATTTGATAACAATGGGGAGATGATCTATGAAACCCAAGGAACGGAGAATGACTACTCCTTGATTTTTGAGGATGCCGAATGGGCCTTCCGCCCTGATCCCTCTTTATACCTGAATGTGGAAGTGTATGATAAAGATTACATCATGAACGACCGCATTTCCACGATTCACATTCCTTTTGGAGAGGTGTTAAGACATGCGGATCCTACTGTTGGGGGTAAGATGCGGTTTCAGGAGGAAGGGGTAGCGGATCTGTTGATCCAAGTGGAATAGTAGGGAACTGTATGCACCTATTTGTTGTATATCTGTCTGAATACTTTATCTTTGCCCCCTAACTGAAAAAACCATACCCAGGTGGTGGAATTGGTAGACACGCTACCTTGAGGGGGTAGTGCC
>JAHDGT010000353.1:0-3067 GCA_020631675.1 Bacteroidota bacterium | reverse complement strand
AAACCATACCCAGGTGGTGGAATTGGTAGACACGCTACCTTGAGGGGGTAGTGCCAGCAATGGCGTGCAAGTTCGAATCTTGTTCTGGGTACATTTCAAAATTTAGAAAGCCTTGATCAATCTTATTGGTCAAGGCTTTTTATATTCGTAGCATGAGAACTGCCGCAATAGATCTGCTGAGGGGATTCATTATGATGCTCATGGCTATTGACCATGCCAGTGCCATGGTGGCCAGAACACATTTTACTGAGGTCTGGGGACTTGATTTTGCAGGCTATCCGGATTTAGGCTGGTGGTTCGCACGCTTTGTCAGTCATCAATGCGCCCCCGGCTTTTTCTTCTTGATGGGCATGAGCATGGTGCTGTTCGCCTACAAGCGATCCACATCCGAAAAGGAGAAGTGGACGACTGCGAGAATAAGACAATATTTCTTCAAGCGCGGGGGTTTGATTTTACTGTTCATGATATTCTTAGAATTTCCCGGATGGGGCTTGAGCGGTTTCTTCAATGCCAGTGAACGAATTGGTACGGGTCCGCCTTTGCCGGGCTATTTCGAGGGTGGTTTTTTCTTTCCCACAACAGTGCTTTATGGTTTGGGCATCTGCATGATCGTAGGTGCGCTACTATGGCGATTAGCAAAAGTTTGGCTACTGGCGATCACAATTTTCAGCTTCGCTTTTTCTACGATCTATGTAGGACAATTAGCACCCGATGAAGCATTAAATCCTTTAGCAGTACTCCTGTTCGTGCCCGGCATCACCTTCGGTGCCATGTCGATCTACCCGCTCATTCCCTGGATAGGCGTGACGACATTCGGCATGTTCTGGGCAAAAATACTAAGAGCGTACCCCAAGCAAGTCTATAACTATGCCTTGTTTAATGGCTTGATATTCATCGTTTTATTCGTCTTGCTTAGAAGTATGGAATGGAGTAACTTCCAACTGAACGAATACCATGATGTGATCAGTTACTTTAGTCTGATCAAGTACCCGCCCAGCATCAGTTTCTTTTTGTGGACGGTAGGTATGAATTTGATTTTGCTGTTTCTCTTTGCACAAATTAGTGGACAGAAGTGGTTAAAACCTGTACGTTTATATGGACAGACCGCCATGTTTTTCTACATCGTTCACCTCTATTTATACGCCCTGATGGGGGCAGCCTTTCCAACAGGATGCTCCATCTATGTGATGTACATGGTCTGGGCAATGGGTTTGGTGATACTGTACTTTATCTGCGCACGTTTTTTAGCCTTTAAAAAATCAACGGACCCTGACTCGCTTTGGCGAATGGTGTGATTGTTGCTTAAATAAATATGTTTTGAGACGGGATATTAAAAATATGGAGGACGTAAAAATCCTAGTCAATGGTTTTTATGTAAAAGTGTTCGCTGATGAACTCTTAGCACCCATATTCCATGAGGTTGTACGTGCGGAAGAATGGACGGGGCACTTACAAAAGATGTACAGCTTTTGGGGTACTTTCCTACAATTTGAAAATGATTACGAAGGGAATGCCTATGCCATGCATTTTCCTTTACCCATTGATGAGCGTCATTTCGACCGCTGGGAACAACTGTTCAATGAAACAATGGATGAGCATTTTCAAGGGGAAAAAGTAGACTTCCTCAAAGAAAATGTGAAGCGTATGTCTAATACTTTTGTCGAGAAAATCGCTAAGAAGAAACGCCCGAATGAGAAAGACGGTGATTTTATCTCATTGATTTAGCTCAATTAAACGATTTTATCGTATTCCGCCCCAACTGGTACATATGCACCTCGTCGGGTCCATCTGCTATTCTGATCGATCTGCCGTAGATCCAGAACATGGCTAAAGGCGTATCCTGACAAACACCTAAGCCTCCGTGTATCTGAATGGCGCGATCTACTACGGTACACGCCATTTGCGGTACTACTATTTTGATCATCGCGATCAGGTCTTTCGCCTCCTTAATACCAAATCGGTCTATCTTATCAGCTGCGGCCAAAGTCAACAAACGGGCCTGCTCGATCTCACAACGAGATTTAGCGATCTCTTGCCTAATACTACTATATTGAGATAGGTCTTTGCCAAAGGTACTGCGCTGCGTTACCCGCTTACACATCATTTCCAAAGCCCGTTCCGCCGCACCGATCAGGCGCATGCAGTGGTGAATCCTGCCCGGACCCAATCTTCCTTGTGCGATCTTAAAACCAGCACCTTCGCCTACCAATAAATTAGAAGCAGGCACCCGTACATTATCCAGCTCGATCTCCGCATGCCCTTCTGGTGATTCATGCGTGCCGAACACCCGCAATGGGCGTAATATCTTCAAACCCTCAGCATCAGCAGGCACAATGATCATACTTTGTTGTACATGCCTTGCCGCATTAGGATCCGTTTTGCCCATCACAATGAACACCTTCGTATTCGGGTTCATCGCGCCGGTCGTCCACCATTTTCTACCATTGATCACATATTCGTCTCCATCCCGCACAATAGAAGTCGCGATATTGGTCGCATCAGAAGAAGCCACTTCCGGCTCCGTCATCATAAAACCAGAACGGATCTCGCCATTCATCAAAGGCTTTAGCCACTTATCCTGCTGCTCCGGCGTACCATACTTCGCCAGCACCTCCATATTCCCCGTATCCGGTGCTGAGCAATTGAACACCTGCGATGCCCAATACACCTTACCCATGATCGCCGCTAAAGGCGCATACTCCAAATTCGTCAAGCCCTCGCTGAATTCCCCGTATTCTTCAGGCAAAAATAAATTCCATAAACCCGCATCTTTCGCCAACTGCTTCAAACGCTCCAATTCCGGAAAAACCTGCCACTCATTCGCATGCACAAAATCGTCATAAGCCCTTTCCAAAGGGTAAATATGTTCCTGCATAAAAGCAGTCAACTTTTCCTGTAAAGCCTTAGAACGATCGCTGTATTCAAAATTCATAATAGAAGTAGGTGATCAAGATGGAGTGAATCAATTTGTTCCAAGATAATGAATTTAATGGCGCATGCCCGCAATAAAAAGGGAGGGCATTATGTATGTGTTGGAAACAGTAGAGAGAATTCATGAATTCTCTCT
>JAHDGT010000352.1 GCA_020631675.1 Bacteroidota bacterium | reverse complement strand
CTATTTTATAGAAGCTGTTTAATTGATTTTAAACAAGCTGATCTTTCTGTAAATGATTAAGGGTTAGAACGTCCCTTCGACTTGAAATAGGCGCTATAAGAACCGTAGCCCTTTTCGATCATATCTCCAACGCCATCACCTGTGATGGTGGCACCCGAGATACCATCTACTGTACCTTCGGTCAGCTTATTGCCTTTACCCTTTAGTACTTTTAGCTGGTACTTACCACTGGCATCGGTCAATTTCTTACCGATGAACTGCGACTTGAACCAAGATGCGTCTTTGATCTCAGCACCTAGACCCGGTGTTTCCCCCTTATGATCGAAGGATACCCCTTTAATGGTTTTGAAATCTTTATCGATCGCCACATAGCCCCAGATCTCATCCCATAGTCCGGCTCCGTGCAAAGGCATGATGTAGGTCATTTCCTGACCGTCCTTATACATATAAACCGGCATGCTGCGATCAGCTCCTGCTTTGCGGTATTCTTTTTTCAATTCGATGTCGAAAGCGGACTTGCCACTTACCTCAGAACCATTCTCCGCCACCACGATCTCCGTGATGCGCTCTTTGTACAATTGTTCCGCCTGATCTTTAGTCACATCAGGAAGTACTGCTTGAAGAATGGAATTCTTCTTGTCCAATGCCTCTGATACAGCTTGGATCGGACGTAATGAGGTGGCTACACCTGCTAATAGAATAGCTACGACCAAAGTCATGATCACCGCATAAATAAGCGTATAGCTATTGGTATTTGTATTCGCCATGATATTCGCGATTACTGGTTTTTAAAACTGTTGTTTTAAGGGTTTATCAAGTATCCTATGCCGCAGACTTTCCATTTTTTGTTCCAAAGGCGGGCGGACACATGGGTTCGCCCCTACAAGTTATTAGAACTTCAAAATCTGTGCTACTGGCTTTACTTGATAAACAAATAAGTTACGCACTCGCCAATTTCGCCGCACGAGCCGCACGACGGTTGATGTTCGCCTGAATTACGTAATGGTCGATCAATGGAGCGAAGACGTTCATGAATAGAATCGCCATCATCCATCCTTCTGGGTAAGCTGGGTTCAATACGCGAACGATCATACCCACAACACCGATAAAGAAGCCGTAAAGGTATTTACCGGTCTGCGTTTGAGATGCCGTTACTGGATCTGTTGCCATGAAGGCCATCGCAAAGAAGAAGCTACCCATCATGAAATGCTGGTACCAAGGCACTGCTAAGAAGCTGCCCGCCGCACCAAAAGCATTAAAGATCAAGCCCGTTACCGCAGCACCAGCTACCATGCTCAACATGATTCTCCAGCTCGCTACACGAGTGAAGATCAAGAACAAAGCACCTAAGATAACCGCTGGCTTAGAGGTCTCTCCTACTGAACCCGGGATCAAGCCCCAGAACATATCACTAAAGGAATATTTACCGACAACCGCTTCCCAACCGCCACTGGCGGCTAAGCCCAGCGGGGTGGCTCCGGTCCATGCATCAGGTACGGTACCACCCATGCCTAAAATGGCGTGGATGAAGTTCTGATCTTGTGTTACCCAGCATTCTTCACCCGAGATCCAGTTCGGATAGGCGAAGAAAACGAATACCCTCGCCGTCAAGGCGATGTTCAAGATGTTCATACCTGTACCTCCGAATGCTTCTTTAGCGATGATCACCGAGAAAGCGGTAGCTAAAGCACACATCCACAAAGGCAGATCAGGTGGCATGATCAGTGGAATCAACATGCCCGTTACGAGGAAACCTTCCTCAATGGCATGTCCTTTCTTGGCAGCGAAGATGAACTCGATACCCAAACCTACAATGTGCGCGACCGCGATCATAGGCAACAATTGGAACAAGCCGAAGAAGAACTTCGTGAACATGCCCGCTTCCTGACCAATAGCCAAGAAGTGCTGGTGCCCGATATTGAAACAACCGAACAACAAACACAACTGCATAGCGAGTACCACGTGTACCATGGTACGCTTTAAGTCCATCCCGTCTTTAATGTGGGTTCCCGTGTTTCCCGTGATCTCCTTAGGAGCGAACAAGAAAGTGAAGAAACCGTCGAAAACGGTATGGGCGTACTTATTTTTGATGCTTTTGCCTCTTTCGTCTAAAGATCGAGACAGATTGTCGAAATAACCCATGTTATATCTTATGATTCAGTAGGCTGCGTCTAAGCAGCACTACATCCTTATTATATTCTAAGCAATTTAGTTCGTTCAACAAGCTTTACTGATTGATTAAGCTTGCGAACGCATATAATCTAAACCATCGCGCAAGATGCCTTGAACTTCTGTTTTTGAAGGACAAACGAACTCACACAAGGCTAAATCTTCTTCTACCACCTCGTAAATGCCCAAACCTTCCATCTGATCAAAGTCGCGATACATGATCGACTTCAACAGTTGCATCGGGTAGACATCCATTGGGGTTACTTTCTCGAAGGCACCTGTTACTACCATCGCACGATGCTCACCGTGGGTGTTGGTATTTACTTTGAAACCTTTGCTGCCTAAGAAAGTAGATAAGAAAGTACCCGAGATACTCGGACGAGGGTAGCTTGGCAATAACCAGCCGAATAACTCGAACTTATCACCTTCTTCGATCACGCTCAAGCAGTTATCAAAGAAGCCCATATGCCCTTCAGCACCCACGTTTTTACCTGTCAACACATCACCGCTGATGTAGCGTACGTGATCATTGCTCAAATTGTCTTTCGTGAAACCGGAAACGCCCGCCCCTAAGTAAGTGCGTACGTAACGAGGGTTCTTCACTTCTGGCCCGCCCACACACATCATGCGTGCCGTATCAAATCGACCGTCTTTTACTAAGCGACCGATCGCGGCTACATCTTGAGGGTTGACCGTCCAGATCGTCTCGCCCTTGTTAATAGGTGCGATGTGGTGAATCTGAATGCCCACACAGCCTGCTGGGTGTTGCCCATTAACGCTGTGCTTCTCTACATTGCTCGCATTGGCGTAAGCATCTGTAGCCGAAGTAGCACTATTGGTGGTCAAATGTACCTTTGGTGCTAACTTATTCAATACATCGATACCCGCTTGGAAATCAGCAGCCGTACCCTCCATCGCGAATTTCATGTCTGCTCCTAGCGGAGAAGTACTGAAACCAGAGATAAAGATCGCACGAGGCGTTGCCTTGTGATCCGCGATCACATTGAACGGACGTTGCTTCAACATCGGCCAAGCCCCTCCCTTCAACAAACGCTCAACGATCTGCGCTCTGCTGGCAGAGGCGATGTTCATTGGCGTATGCTGCTCGAAAGTCATCTGCTTATCCGCTAAAATCACCAATTCGGCAATAGAGCGTTTCGCGCCTCGCTTCACTTCAGCGAGCTCGCCACTTACAGGTGAGCAGAATAATACGTCAGGATTCTTTTTATCGTAGAAGAGCGGTTGACCCGCTTTGATCTCCTGACCCACCTCTAATAGAATCTTAGGGATGGGGGATAATCCGTGAAAGTCAGTCGGTTTGATCGCGAATGTACGAGCGCTGAAATTCTCGTCTACCGTAGTTTGTGGAGTACCAAGGATATTAATGTCGTATCCTTTTCTCAGCTTGATATTTTTACCCATGTCAGAGCGTATGGCTTTGCGGAGCAAACTGAATATAATTGTAGATAAAGAATACCTTTACACAATATTCAGTTTCAATTTAGGAGTGCAAAGGTAACAGAAGCCGTTATTTTTTTCAAGTAGAAAACCAGCTTCTGTTAAAAAACATTAATGGTGTTATTTTGTTGACGAAAAAAGGACGCATTTTACTAGTAAATGCGTCCTTTGATTTCACCTAAAAGGTAAAACGATTTTTATGTTGTTAAATCCTTTTCTTTTTAAGCCTCTTATCAAGCCATTAGATCCGGACTCATGCCCATGCAGCTGAAACCTCCATCGTGGTATAAGTTCTGCATGGTGATCGCTCTGGACCAATCGCTGAATAAGAACAAGCAATAATTCGCGCAATCATCCGCCGAGGCATTGCCTAGGGGCGACATCTTCTCCGCATAATCAAAAAAGTCTTGAAAACCATCAATGCCTGAACCCGCGGTAGTGGCGGTAGGCGATTGGGAGATGGTATTCACCCGCACTTGATTGCGCTTGCCGTAGAAGTAACCAAAATTACGCGCGATGCTTTCTAACATGGCTTTGGCATCCGCCATATCTCCATAGCCCGGAAATACGCGTTGGGCGGCAATATAGCTCAAGGCCAATACACTGCCCCGGTCATTGATCGCGTCCATGTCATAAGCCGTGCGCATCACCTTATGAAAAGACACCGCCGAAACGTCAATGGTCTTATCCAACCATTCGTACTTCACTTCGGTATACGCCTTCTTCTTCCGCACATTGGGCGACATGCCAATGGAGTGCAGCACAAAATCCAGCTTACCGCCTAAATGCGCCATAGATTGCTCGAACAAGGCTTGCAGATCATCCATCTTAGTAGCATCAGCGGGTATGGCAATGGTATTACACTGCTCCGCCAACTGCTTGATGTTACCGAAACGAAAAGCCACCGGCGCATTGGTCAGGGTGAAAGTCGCCCCTTCTTCCATGGCGCGCACCGCCACTTTCCAAGCAATAGAACGCTCATCCAAAGCACCGAAAATAATGCCTTTCTTTCCTTCTAATAGTCGCTTTGACATAGGTTTGGTATTGAGTGATTGATAATAGATAGGTAGGGCGAAGATACAGACATCTACAAGCAATAAGAACAAAGCTGTATTAAATGTATATCACCACTTCGTAGCGGCGCTGCTCGCCTGCGCCTTCCCACCAATCACCTACAATGAAATGATCTCACAATTACCCATTATCCCCACTCAAAATTCAAAACTCAAAACTATTCTTATGGCGCATTGCCGCAATAAAAAGCTGGCGCTAACAAACGGCAAAAGACTTGGCATACAGCACGATCATTAGGTGCTGTATATTTTGTCTTACGTCTGAAAACGCCAGCTTTTAACTGCGTCAACCGGGCTATCCACTAAAATAAGCCCACCGCCTGTGGGTT
>JAHDGT010000351.1 GCA_020631675.1 Bacteroidota bacterium | reverse complement strand
CCTGCGTTATGAAAAGCCTCATTTAGCTCTGCTATACCTCGTTTTTCATGCCTTGGTTACAACTAAAATCAGCTCTACCATAAGCTATACGCTTACTTTTGTCCAGGTACTTATTTCATTTAACCAGACAGATGAACAGCATGAAAAAGCTATTACTACTTGCATTATGCGCCCTTACTTTGGTGGGCATGGGCTGCATAGAAGAAGGTGCCGACGGCAAATCCCGCGAAGAGAAGATCGACAAAACAATGAACGATGTGAAGAACATCTTAGATAAAGTGAGCACCAAAGCTTCTAAGTTTTTAGAAGAGGGAGAAATGGATAAACTGAAAGATGTGATCGATAAAATAGGGGAGAAGTCGAAAGAAGTGAGTAAAGATGGGGCGGCCTGGAAAATCAAGCTGGAAGAGCTGAAGAATAACCCAGAGATCAAAGAGTTGTTAGAAAAGCATAAAGGCGATGCGGATGAGATCCTCAAAGAGATCCAAAAGATCGCGAAAGACACCGAAGAGAAGTTGAAGGAGGAAGATAGTGGCAAGTAGGCGATAGACGAAAACTAATACTAAAACTAAAAAGGGGCTGTCTCATTAATGAGACAGCCCCTTTTAGCATTCATAACACTAAAATTAAAATCATAGGACAACAAACAGATAGAAGTGGTCCGATTCCGGTGGAATTAGAACCTTAATCTAACACCTGTGCCCAAACCAGCAGCAACGTATCGCTGCTCAACAGGCGAGCTGTTTTTAGTTAATGAACCCAGCATATACTTGAACCTAGGCTCAGCGAAAACTTCCCATTTAGGGGTGATTCTGAAAGCAGCAGATAAGCCACCAACTATATTCACATTCGTGCGAGAGTGGTATTGATCATTGTTGCGCAGGCTCATGACACTACCATCAGCCGCTAATGCTTTACCACTTTGCCAAGAAATGAGATTCAATTCCGCACCACCGTGAATGGCGAAGGCAAAACGGCGAATGTTCAATTCGTAACCTATGGTCAATGGCACATTGATCGAACGATAGCGATTAGCTGTATTGATATGCTCAACAGAAGGCGCTACCACACTAATGGTATCATAAACGATATTGACATTACCAGAAGCATCAACGATGGTATCTACAACGGTGAAAACAGTAGTTGGCTCTTCGCTCTCAATATCGTGCTTGAAACGCTCTTGCAATTGGGTGTAATCCACCCCAACTAAGGCAAATATACCGCTAAAATGGTGATAGCCGAAGCGTGCTGTGGTAGATAAAGCACCTCTAAGCATTTCCTTCTCCGCCCTTTGATCAGCATAAGTGGCGTAGGTGTCTCCCGTCGGCGTCAATGCTCGCCAGCTCATGGCTGGAGCAGCGCTGACATCAACAGTAAAGTAGCTGCTGCGAAGGAGTGGAGAGAAACCGATACATGCCACATTCGGACCAGCTCGAGTCTCTAAAGTAGGACCGAAATTAGCCTCGAAAGCAATGCCTTTACTCATGCGCTTGGACAAAAGCGGTAAGTTGGCGGAGTAGGATCTGCCTGTATAAAGAGTTGAGTAATTATAGCCTTCATCAGCCGCATTATAAGCGTACTCACTTACATCACGCTTAGAGCGAAGTGTTGAGAACTCTTGACGATTGGTGAAAACATCTGAAGCAGCAGCAGTATAATTAGAACTGCTCGCTTTAGCTGAGCTGCCCGCATTGTTGTGCGTAGGGCCAATATGTTGAGTTGCCCAGCTATTTGTATTAGTTGCACTTGAACTTGCACTTGCTCCTAAGCGTTCTACACCATCAATTATTATTGATGTAGAAGAGCTACTATTGACATTCAAGTCTAAAGCTCGCTCATAAACAGTTGATGAATGAGTAGAAGACGCGTTCAGACCATTAAGCATACTGGCTTTTGTAGACGCATCCGCTAAGAAAACATCGGAATCGGAAATAGGATTTGAAGTAGGGGGAGTTGAACTAGAAGTTGTAGTTGTTCGCTTACTGTTGTATGCTTGAGTTTCAAGTGTTTGTTTATTTGCTAATACTGATTTCTGTTCAGCAGCATCAGCCCCGATAGGCGTTTTAGCCGTAGCTGCCGCCATAGCTTCTAATTCTGCTAAACTTTCATTTAGATCAGCTTTAGCCATCGCATCGCTGGCTGCTGCATTGTGAATCTGTCTGACCGAAGGCGTTTCTTCTACAGCACCGCGATTCAAAAGCTCTTCAAAAGCCTTTTTATCATCAGCAGAGCTAACATCTTGCTGTGCGGCAATGATACCAGAATCAGCATGCTCACTCGGCCAGAAATAATAACCCAAGCCCGCCGCCGTCATACTGAACAGCAACAACAGCAGTACACCACTGCTGCGCCAAGCCGAAGGTGCCGCCTGCTCAACAGGGGCTGCCATACCAGCTCTCTTGGATTGTATGCGATCAAACATATCCTCAGGCACCGCCGAAGGGTGGTGCTCCAAGCGATCGCGGATCGCCTTGTCAAATGCGTTGAAATCTTTACTCATAGGCTTACTTTTTGCAAAGCCTCGATTTTTAATTGTAATAACTTACGCGCTTTCACCAACTGTGAGCGCGAAGTGCTGTCGGTGATGTTTAAGATCTCACCGATCTCTTTATGGCTCAAGCCATCGATCACGTACATATTGAAGACCCTTCTGTAACCTTCGGGCAGCTCGGCGATCGCCTTCAAAATCTCTTCTTCAGACAATTTAGCCAGTACCTTAGGGTCCTGCGACCCACTTTGGTAGTCTTCCAGTCCGATCCGCTCGTTCTTGAAGCTGGACCGACCATTGTTCTTCAATGCCGTATTGATCATGATCCGCCGTATCCAACCCTCGAAAGATCCCTTATGCTGGAATTTCTCTAAGTTGTTGAACACCTTCACGAAACCATCCTGCAACAAATCCTCGGCCTCCAAACGATGGCGCGCATATCGCAAGCACACCGTCATCATTTTGGCGGCGTAGCGATCGTACAATCGTCGGAAACTTTGGTTGTCTCCTCTCAGACAAGCATGTATCAACTCCTTTTCGGACATTCAGGCGGAAGTTAAATGCAAACGTCTATCACCCTTATTCCACGGGAGCCGATAGCGCAGCTATACGTTCTCCTTATGATAGACTACATTAAGTTAATAAATGCTGCTTAGAAGTGCATAATTCACTCCTTTTTTACAGCAATATTGTTGTTAAGCGGACTTCAATCAAAAATGTGCTGATGTGCTGATTTGAAAATGTGCGAATTATGCATAGCCATTTAAAATCATCATTTTCATCTTTTGGGCACATACCCGCAATAAAAGTCTTTAGCTGATAGCCAATGGCAAAATCGGAATTGAGCAGGACATCTTTTGTCTTACGTCTTACGTCTAAAGGCGTCAGCCTTTCACTGCGGGTACCGGGCTATCCGTTCAAATTCCCCAGCCATCTGCTGCTTCGCTGGCAGGCGTACAATGAGCTTCGCGAGGTCGCTATCGTACGCCGCCGCTCAGGGCGCATCTGTCTGGCTCATAACCACTCCTATCCCTTGCGCAAGCAATGAGTTAATGAGCTAATTTGAAAATGCAAGTATTGCAAAATCAATTTTCAAATTGACTCATTGTAATAGGTTAAACGAAATAAACCGCAAAACCATTGCCTCTATACTACTACCGCTGCAACAATACTGCCACTGATTGCCTAAATTGCCGATTCAAAACAGTTACCCAAAAAAACAAGTCATGCGCTTCATACCTCATCCTCTAAAATCACACTTTATTCATTTGCTATGTCTTATGGGCGTGCTACTACTGCTAACAGAAAGTATAGCCTTACAAGCACAAGACCGATATATAGAACACGCCAACAAAAGCATAGAACGCCAAGATGCCGACGAGTTGAAGATCCTCTCTTGGAACATCTACATGCTGCCCCGTTTCGCCCTCATCACAGGCAAGCGCAAGCGCGCCAAGCACATCGGTAATATGCTGCCCCAAATGGATTACGACATCATCGTTTTCCAAGAAGCCTTCCACCCCCGTGCCCGCCGACATATCTACAAGCGCATGAAAAGCGACTACCCCTATAAAATCGGACCTTTGAATCGTGGGCGATTTACGCCAGCTGTGAGCAATGGGGGTATCTGGATCTTAAGCAAAACCCCCATTGAAAAAATAGGCAGTTGCAATTTCAAAAGCTGTGATCGCGATGATTGCTTTGCCCGCAAAGGCGGTTTGTTGGTATCATTAGATTGGAAAGGGCAGGAAGTACAAATCCTAGGCACCCACCTGGAAGCCGGTGGTCCTGATATGATCTACTACGAACAATACCAAGAGTTGAACAGCTTATTAGAAAGCCACAAAAAAGAAGGTGTACCCCAGATTCTTTGTGGCGATTTCAATACCAGCTACAAAAGCAAAAAGTACAAACAAATGATGGCTACCCTACTGGCCAAAAACGGACCATTTGAAGGCGAACTCCAATACACCATTGATGATCAGAACGACATCCGCAATTCAGATAGCAATGGTTACATTGACTATATCTTCTACAAAGCCAATGGTACACCCGCCAAAGACATAAAACGCAGAGTAGTGTTCTTTACCGAGCCTTGGGGCAAGACCCAAAAATTCCTATCTGATCACAATGGCGTAGAAATGATCGTTAGATGGTGAGCTCAATTTGAAAATTGGTCAATTTGAGAATTTGAAAATGGGGTTTCAATCAAAGTAATGATATGGGAAGTAGATTACTTTATGGTATAATTTGCTGACCACAAAGAACTAAGAGCACAAAGAACTAAGAGCACAAAGCTACACGAAGAATGTTTTTATGTCTATTGTTAAAACGTTTCCAACAAAATTTAAAAAACTTTGTGCTCCTTAGTGTTCTTCTTTCTTTGTGATAAAGGCACAGTACAGAAAAATCACTTTCCATTTTTCAAATTACCCAAATATGCTTTAGCTACACGCTTCACTGTTTTCTCTAGCGGACTGTATTTAAAGTCAGGCAAAGCCGCTAATAATTTCGAAGAATCATAAGTAAAAGAAGAAGAAAAGG
>JAHDGT010000350.1 GCA_020631675.1 Bacteroidota bacterium | reverse complement strand
GATAGCCCGGTGGGCGCAGTGAAAGCTTGCGCTTTCTTAGACCCGAGACATGAGACTCGAGACATGAGATTTTTCGTGCAGTACGCTGATTTTTATTGTGGGCATAAGCGCAAGCTTTTATTGCGGGCACGCAGCCTAATGCATTTTAATTGGCTTCATAGAAAGCATAATCTGTATAGCCCTTTTCGTCTGGGCCGTACCAGCCTTCTTTGTTTCTTTCAGTAATTGGCCAATTGTTTTTGAAACGCTCTACCAGATCCGGATTGCCGATGAAGTCGCGCCCAAAAGCGACCATATCCACTTGCTGGCTGTCCAGCAGTTCTTTAGCACTATTTAGGTCAAGATCCCCACATTGTATGATCGTGCCCTTGAAGAGTTGACGGAAGGAAGGCCAAACCGCAGCTTTATTCTCATTCCACTCACCCATATTACTGAGGTGAAGAAATACCACTCCTAAGTTGTTGAGTTGTTGTGCCAGATACTGATAGGTTGCTACCATTAGCTGTGGATCGTCTTGCGAATCCGCATAGCTGAATGGGGAAATGCGGATGCCCACTTTATTCGCACCAATGGCTTTTATACATTGCTCGACGATCTCTAAGACAAATCTGCAGCGATTTTCAATGGAACCGCCATACTGATCTGTTCTTTGATTGCGCGAAGGGCAGAGAAATTGATTGGGCAGATAACCGTGTGCGCAGTGAATTTCTATACCATCAAAGCCTGCTTGATCGCATAGTTTAGCGGAATGGACGTATTCTTGGATCGTAGCTTGTACCTCGGCAGTGCTTAGAGCCTTAGGAATAGGGTAGGGCTGCCTGCCTTCTGTATAGGTACTGATTTTGCCTTCTTGTGCGATGGCGGATGGGCCGACGACTGCCGCACCTTCGGGCAGGTTGTTGGCATGGGCGATACGGCCAGTGTGCATGATCTGTAAGAAGATGCGCCCGCCATTATCGTGTACGGCTTGGGTGCTGGCTTTCCATGCTTCGGCTTGTAGTTCATTATAAGCACCAGGGATATTGGTATAGCCTAATCCATTAGGAGATGGGGAAGTCCCTTCTGCGATGATGAGTCCGGCACTGGCACGTTGGCCGTAATACTCGGCCATAAGTGGATTCGGGGTGTTGCTGTCTACGGCACGGCAGCGGGTCAAAGGAGCCATAGCGATTCTGGAAGTCAGCTGAATATCGCCTAATTGGTAAGGCTCGAAAATGGTATGTTGTTGCATGCAGGAGGAACGTCTGAATTGGCGTTTGGTTCGAGAAATTTATTTATTAGATGGAGCGATATAATTGCTTCTGAATTGATGAGGGGTTTGGTGTAACAACTCTTTGAATTTTCTATTAAAGTAAGATAGGTTATTGTAACCGCTTTCATAGCAGATTTGAGAAATGGTTTTATCTGTGGTCATCAATAATTTACTGGCATAATTGATTCTGAACTCATTGATGATCTGGGTATAGGTTTTCTTGGTATGGGTCTTAATGAATTTGTAAAAGGTAGCTTCTGAAATATTCAGTTTGTCGGCTATTTCTTTCACGCGAATTTCTTCTTTGAAATGGTCCATAATATGATTGTAAACGATTTTAACCCGACCCATCTGAGAGACGTTGAAGTCTAATGCATATTCTTCAGAGCATATTTCTTCTACATCTTTGGCAATAGCTAGCGTTTGCAATAATTCTAATACGCAAATAAGCTGAGTTATTCCACTTTTATGCTGGGCTTCTAAGAGCATTGGCGCTATTTTCTTTCTGGTCTCATTTTTGAAAACCAGCCCTCTTTTGGCTCTATGAAATAAATGGTTTATTTCTCTTAATTCAGGACTATTTATGAATGGTAGTCCCAAGAAATCATGGGTCATTTGCATAACGTATTGACAGCTATACACTTCGGTAGTAAAGCCATGTGGTAAGTTCGCACCGAACATGACCAGGTCTCCTTCTCTATAATCAGATATTTGATTGCCTACGAAGCGCCTTCCATTACTATGTGTGGTATAACAGAGTTCAATTTCAGGATGAAAGTGCCATGCTTGACTGAGCAATGGTCTGCTTTTGCGAATGATGGTCCTGAAAATAAAAGACCGTTCAATGGGTTCTTTTATGATTTCGAATTCTGGTTTCATAAGTGATGGAAAAGTTCAGATTGATTATTTATGTATATAACACATGCACTATTATGTACTAAATTATAGCATTTTTCCGGTTAAAGTATAGAATAGTGTCTTTTTTTGATAGTTTTCTATTGTTTTTCGACAAGCTAGCGTTCGTAATTTTAAATTATTATTTCATGTGCTCTCGCAAAGAAGTAAGAACTAATCTCAATATTAAAACTTGGTTATGGAGAAGACACTACATTTTTTTAGGCATTTATTGCTTGTCTTTGTGCTGGCGATTTTGCCTTATTCGATTTTTGCCCAGAATACGGTTTCTGGTTCTGTAACAGACAGTGATGGTGAGTATCCTTTAGTTGGAGCTACCATTTTTATTCCCGAATTGAATACTGGAACCATTACGGATTTTGATGGGAACTACGTTTTGAATTTAATGGATGGTACGTACACCCTACAAGTTTCGTACGCTGGTTTTAGTGGTCAATCTGCTGAAGTGAGCCTTAGTGGTGGTCAAGATGTTAATCAGGATTTCGTACTGATATCAGGTATTGGTCTGGATGAAATTATGATCACGGCCTCTAGCACATTCCGTTCTCAAAAGCAGGCCCCTCTTTCTATTAGCTCTTTGAGAATGAAGGAGATCACTAAACTGAATGCCAACAGTCAGGCGGATATCTTGAGAAGTATTCCGGGTATCACTGCTGAAGGTGGTGGTGGTGAAACCGCGACGAACTTATTCGTAAGAGGTCTGCCTTCTGGTGGACAGTATACTTTTAACCCGCTACAGTATGACGGACTTCCATTAATGACTTCTTTTGGTTTGAATTCTTCGGCTCATGATGTTTATGCTCGTCCAGACATCGGCTTCAAAGGCGTTGAATTTGTAAGAGGTGGTGCCTCTATTTTATATGGTGCTGGATCCGCGGCAGGGATTATCAATTACATCAGTAAAACTGGTGATGCGAATCCTGGCAATACCTTCAATGTTGAAGTAGCGGATCAGGGCCGTATAAGAACAGATATTTACAGTGGTGGTCAATTAGGGGGTGAAAACTCTAATACGTATTATGCTTTGACGGGCTTTATGCGTTATGATGAGGGGCCTTATCAGACTGGAGTACCTACAAGAGGTGGTCAGCTAAGAGGTAACATAAAGAAGGACTTTGATAATGGTTCCTTTACCTTACACGGACAGTTCATCAACGACCGTGCGCAGTTCTTAATGCCATTGCCATTGGAAGGCGGTTCTCGTGAGCGTTTGAATGGTAATGATGGTGAGCCAGTATCTCAGTTGATGTCGGGCGCTTTGAGTCACACTTCTTTCCGTACACCAGGCGGTGTGTATGATAGTCCTTATGGAGATGGCGTATACACCAAAGGTGGCTACTTATTAGGTGAGTTCGAGTATGACTTGCCGAAGTCGTATAAATTCAAAGCTAAGGCAAGAATGGCGGATTATCACCACAGTTTCGCCCTTTATGTAGGGGGGAATGGGGTGAACGAGGGGAACCCCACTACGCTGAATAACTATATGAATGTGATCGCACCTGACAATACAGGTTTCTCTGCTAATTATCACGGTTTGTCTAATGCGATCGATGGTAATGATTTAGTTGTTGATAACTTACATGTGGATCGTATTCGTCCGATGACGGATTATTCAGGAGAAGCATCTATTACAAAGACGATATCTGCAGGAATGGGAAGTCATAACATAACCGTTGGTACGTTCCTTGGACGCTCCGAGGCCGATGATGTGAACTTCCAGTATAGAGTGGTTTCTGAGTGGAATAACAATCCTAAGATGGTTGATATTTCTTACACCAATGCGGATGGGGAAACCGTGATTTATTCGCAAGGAGGTATTTCTAACCGTATCGGCCAAACCAGTAACAGATTTTTAAGCCAGAACCGATCTGCTTTTTACTTAACGGATGAATTGGTATACGACAGATGGCGTTTAGATGCTGGTTTCCGTTTTGAAAGAACCACAGGTGTATTCAGAAACGGAGGTTTAGCAGATGTTACTGTTTACAATGATGCGGGACTTACGCCCGAATTATCTGATGTGCGTTTTGCGGATGGTACTTTCGTAAGTGCGGATGTTGAGGCTTCAAGCTGGGCGGTTTCTTTAGCCGGTTTGTATGAGATCTCTAACGCTATGAACTTATATGCTAACTTCTCTCGCGGTTACTTCTTCCCTCAGCTAAGAGGTTTTGCACCTATTGCTACTGGCATTACAGGAACGGAGTACAATCCTGAAACTATTGTACAGGGTGAATTGGGTTTGAAATTCGGTGCGGATAAATTCAGTGGATCTTTGGCTGCTTATTATGTGGCCTTACAGGATAGAATTTCAATTGTGAATTCTTTTGTGAATGGAACTTTAGAGCAGGTTCAGCGCAATGAGCAAAATACCGCTACAATTGGTGCGGAGCTTACTGCGGACTATGCTTTGATCGAGGGCTTGAACTTGAGAGGTTCATTTACTTTTCAGAACCACCAAATCACGAAGAATCTAAGAGAAGACTTAGTGAATGGCACATCTGAGACGGTTAATGAAGGTAATGCTTTAGCAAGACAGCCTAATTTGATGGGCTTCTTAGGCTTGTACTTTGACCGTTCTAATGTGGATGGTTTCGCAACTATGAACTATACCGGTTCTAAGTATACAAGTGATGATAATACCATTCAACTGGATCCTATTGCTTTAATGAGATTGGGAGCTGGCTATAGCTTTGGTATTGGTGATGCAGGAGAAAACTTACGTTTAGGATTTTCAGTGTTCAACCTTTTAGATTCTCAAGGGATCACAGAGGGTAATCCAAGAGCTTTGGTTGAAGGTGAAGGGGAGTTCTTCTTTGGAAGACCAATTCTTCCTAGAAGAATATTCTTCACGGGTACTATAAACTTCTAATGTGCTTTTAA
>JAHDGT010000349.1 GCA_020631675.1 Bacteroidota bacterium | reverse complement strand
TGCCTGCCAAACAGCAGCAGGCAGCGGCTGAATTTGAACGAATAGCCCGGTACCCTGACGGAGGCGGGTACGCGCCCTAAAAATCAAAACTCTTCGTTGAAAAACAGTTTATAGTAGTACATGCTTCGACCGTCATCATAGCCTTTTTCAATAAGTTGTTCGGCTATTTCGGGGTCTTCTTTGGGGTTGATGCGGATGTCTATATTGGTATCTAATTGTATGAGGCTTCTAAAGCGGCGCTTCATGGTTTTGACGGCAGGCTGTGAGATTTTGAAATCATCTTTGGTAGGGATCTCGTTTTGCGCTTCGTAGGCTGTTTTAAAAGATTTGAAACGCTCGATCTGCACGGGATTACTCACGACCACCTCTTCGAACTCCTCTTCGTCAAAACGTTCGTGTTCGGTGAAGTACTGCATGGTTTTATTCAAGAAGAGCACTTGTTCTTTGCGATCGTTCATTTCGGCTTCACTATCGGCACAAAAATCGTGGCAAAGCTCTAAGTAAGCCGCGGTATCGAAGCTGCTGTCTTGTATGCGTTCGATGCCGAGGAAATCATCCATCCAGATTTCTTTTTCGATCTGGGTTTTACTGGATTTATCGATCATTAACAAGCGGTAGCCATCTTCAGGAGTGGTGTTGAAAATAAGGCAGCCTTTATCTAATTTCTTGATGTCTATACCGCTGGCACAGGCTAACTCTCCTTCTGTACTGAGGAATAGTTTTTTGTTTTCCGATTTAAAGATACCGATGGCTGTTACCAATTCTTCTTCCAGGAGGCAGTCGGTAAAATAAGTAACGAACAACTCTCCGGCTTTCACTTTGGGGTGATCGCTCCAGTTATAGAGGTGTTCCGCGATGAGCTTGGATTGCTCCTGGAAGGTGTTCATGGGATCGGCGAAAAGCGTTTCTGCCATGGCGCGTAACAGATGCGCGCTACCATCCAAAGGCGTTTTAAAGCGGTAGAAAGCATCTATTTTAAAGGGAGCGAAGAAGTAATCTAAAAGTAGACCCTTCATGATATCGCTATTCAGCGGAAAAACGGCTTCTGCTAAACGCATGCCTTCATCTCTATGCTTATTGCCCACTTGGTGGTGCATGAGGTATCTGAAGCCGACTTGACTGAGATCGATCA
The DNA here is from genome assembly GCA_020631675.1 of Bacteroidota bacterium. Classification (GTDB taxonomy): domain Bacteria; phylum Bacteroidota; class Bacteroidia; order Chitinophagales; family UBA2359; genus JAHDGT01. The sequence continues at coordinate 3,930 of JAHDGT010000349.1, read as the reverse complement.
TTAGTTATCACGTTAATTTTACGGGCGCGATGAGATATTGATGTTGATATAGAGGGCGTTTATCCTTTTTTATCCGCGAAACGCATTAGAATGGAGGGCAGTAAAATGAGGTTTGACAGTAATGCGGTTATGATGGTTACGGATGTTAATAGGCCAAGGTAGAACGTACCTTCAAAAGAAGAGGTGAAAAATACGCTGAAGCCGAAGAACAGGATCAACGCGGTATAGATCATACTGCGCCCGGTCTCGCGAACGGCGGTATGCACTGCTTCTTCAATACTCTTGCCACTGAGCTGTCTTTCTAAGCGGAATTTGGCCAGGAAATGCAGGGTAAAATCAACCGAGATACCAAAAGCCACACTAAAGATCAAAACAGTGGACGGCTTGAGGAAAATGTCGAAATAACCCATTAAAGAAGCGGTAACTAATAGCGGAAGCATATTGGGCACCAATGCGACCATGATCACTTTCCATGAGCGGAATACGTAGCTGACCACACATGCGATCAAAATAAAAGCCAAGGACACACTACCGATCAGTCCGTTCACAATGTAGTTATAGCCTACATAGCTGACCATGCTGGTTCCTGTGAATTTAACATCGTACTTATCCGCCTTGAAGATCTTCCCTACTTTCTGTTCTAAGGTATCCAGCATGGCGGGGAACTCATGCGAGCCTACATCCGCCATTGGTATACTGATCCGGGCTACTTGCTGTGTGCTATCCGTGAAACGGGAGAACAAGTCGGTTGAACCATCTCCTTTCGTTTTAGCCAAGTACTTCGTGATGAAGTTATTGTCGTAGCTATTCGGCATCTTATAGTAAGCAGGTTTGCCATTATAGAATGCCTGTGAAGCGAATTTCATCCCTTCTGCCATAGACAAAGGCTTTCCGAACAGTGTATCCTCCGCGAACAATGCTTGAACTTTATCCAGTCTTTTCAAGGTGCTGCTCTTGGTTGCTTTGCTCTTTTTTCGGGTATCCACCACTATTTCAAGCGGCAAAGTTCCTTTAAAGTGCTGCTCGAAGAATTTCAGGTCTTTATACTCTTTAGAAGTCTTGGGTACATCATCAAATAAATACCCTCTGGCTTTGATCTGATAGATCCCACCAATGGTAATCAAGCCGATCAAGAAAGCCACCACTTGAATGGAGGTTTTTCTATGGCTCACCCAATTCACCAAGCGTTCTAAAATACCGTGAAAACCCGTAGAATCAATATGGCTCAGTTGCTGCTCATTAGGCACTTTCATAAAGCTGAGCAGCGTGGGGATCAGGAATACAGCGACAAAGAACAGCAAGGCGATGTTAAGCCCTGCGATCACACCGAATTCCTGTAGCAGCTCGCTATCCATAAAGGCGAACACCGTAAAGCCGATCGCTGTGGTCAGGTTCGCGAAAAATAGGATGTAGCCGATCTTTTCGATGCTGGTTTCCAGTGCGCGTTGCTTATCGCCATGTTTTTTCAATTCATGGTGATAACTATTGATCAGGTATACGCAATCCGGCACGCTGATCACCACGATCAGAGAAGGCACCAGTCCAGTTAAGATCGTTATCTCATAGCCCAATAAAACTATTGAGGCCAATGAAGTGAGTAAGCCGATCAACACCACTGTCATAGGCAGTAGCATGGTCTTGAACGAACGGAATAAGATCAAGAGCAGGAAAGCCGTGATGACCACCGATAAGAAAGCCGTGAAAATGATGTCTTGCCTGATAGAAGTTGCTCTGATGATCCGTAGATAAGGAAGACCAGAATAGCGCAGATCCACTTGATTTTTTGCTGCGAAAGCATCTGTGAGCGCCAATACCTCCCCCATTACTTTGATTCGCACTTTGGTATTCAATACCTCGTCATTGATGGTCACCCCCATGACGGAAGCCCCCGATTCGGCATTGTGAATCCTTCCGTCATAAAACGGCAGGCTTAAGAACAGCGCTTTCAAACTATCCACTTCCAATTGGGAGCGAGCGGGTGCTTTCGCTAAAACAGCAGGTTTGAAGTTCGTGTTCGCTGTATCTTTTAATAAAGTAGTGGCATGCGCTACACTCAATATACCTTCTACGCCCTCTACTTTTTTCAAAGATTCGCCCAGTGCGTACCATTCATTGTAAAAATCCAACTCGAACAAGCGCTTGTCGTCTATGCCGATCAAGAACATATTCCCATCCTCTCCGTACTGGGCACGGAAATCCTTGAAAATCTGCTGCTGCGGGTGGTCCTGAGGAATCACATTATCCATGCGATAGCTCATTCGCACCTGAGAAGCGAGATAGGCTGAACCGATCACCAGTAAGATGATCCCGATCAGAATCGGAACTCGTCTATGTAGTATGAATTTAGCTAAGCGCTGCCACATGTGCGTCCGGGGGATGGCGAATTGATTAGAAACGAAAGGCAAAGGTAAGAAATGATGTGACAGGAAAGGAGATGAAATGCATATGATGACGATCGCTAGAGGGTGGAATCCTTTTTATAGCTATTTTTGTTTCAAAATTCCTAAATACCGACTTGATGAGTGCAATCGACTATAAAAAACCCATTATTGTTGCTGAAATTGGCTGTAACTACAAAGGGGAATTCGAAATCGCCAAAGAGCTGATCCGCTTGGCCAAGGCGTCCAATGCGACTTACGCTAAGTTTCAAAAGAGACACCCCAAAGAGTTACTGACCGAAGAACAGTACAATGCCCCACATCCGGTGCCTTATAATTCTTATGGCGACACCTATGGCGCACATAGAGAATTCTTAGAACTGGATCAGGAGCAACATAGGGCACTTAAAGCTTATTGTGAAGAGATCGGTATCGGTTATGCCACATCGGTCTGGGACATGACCTCCGCTCGCGAGATCATCGAATTAAAGACCGATTACATCAAAGTTCCTTCTGCTTGTAATAACCACTTTGAAATGTTGGGACTATTGCGCGATGGCTATACTGGCGATGTACATATTTCCTTCGGCATGACCACCCACGAAGAAGAAGAGACGATCGTCAAATTCTTCGAAGAGAAAAACGCGGCCGATCGCTTGGTCATTTACGCCTGTACATCCGGCTACCCTGTGCCTTTCGAAAACGTTTGTCTGCTTGAGATCAATAGGCTACGAGACCGCTTTGGCAGTAGAGTGAAAGAGATCGCCTTCAGTGGTCACCATCTGGGCATAGCTGTAGATGTTGCCGCTTATGCACTGGGTGCGATATGGGTAGAACGTCACTTCACCAAAGACCGTACTTGGAGAGGTACTGATCATGCGGCATCTCTTGAGCCAGCGGGTATGACCAAACTAGTACGCGACCTCAATGCGGCGCACTTAAGCATGTCTTATAAGGAAAGTGAAATTTTAGAAATAGAACAAGTGCAGCGCGATAAGCTGAAATACCGTAAGCACTAAACCCTGATCAGATATTTTTTATCAGGGCGCATACCCGCCTGCGGCAGGGTACCGGGCTATCCGTTAAAATTCACCAGCCATCTGCTGCTTCGCCGGCAGGCTTACAAAGAGCTTCGCAAGGTCGCTTTTGTAAGCCGCCGCTCAGGGCGCATCTGTCTGGCTCATTACCACTCCTATCCCTTGCGCAAGTAGTGCCCACGATCTGAAAGCTATAGCAAGAAGAAAAGTCTCAAGCTAAAATTATGGCATCTCAAGAACCGCCTAAAGGTGGAAAGCTGAAAAAACTATGGTGGTTGGCCAATTTGTCTCATCAAGACCCACGGCTATTCCGCTATCTAACAAGCAAACTGTCCAGTACGGCGGTCAGAAAGGTGCTCAATACCAAGCATCACCCAAAATACGGACAGCAGTTCTCTGCTTTTAAAAAAGCACGCTATAAGATCGCTCATGTAGGCTATCACTACCCTGGTGGTAATGCTGGAGACACCGTACTTTTTGACGCTGTAAGAGAGTTATTCCGATCACAACTCCAC
>JAHDGT010000348.1 GCA_020631675.1 Bacteroidota bacterium | reverse complement strand
TCAATACAACAACCCCAATAATTGGCTGGCCCATTATTTACACACATCTGTAGAGATACGCCGCCAAACGCAAGGAAAGATCACACACTTCGTAGCAGGACTGGGAACAACTGGCACTTTCACAGGCACAACAAGAGGCTTAAAAGCAATCAATCCGAATATCAAAGCCATCGCACTACAGCCCGATGTGGCCTTGCATGGCTTAGAAGGTTGGAAACACTTAGATACCGCCATCGTACCGGGTATTTATGATGCTTCACTTGCTGATGCCTCTTTGAAAATTGACACCTTAGAGGTTTACGATCTACTAAAAAAAGTGGAACAACTGGAAGGCTTAAAACTAAGTCCTTCAGCAGCAGCCAATCTGTTAGGGGCAATTAAAGTAGCTGAACAAATTGATCACGGACATATCGTTACCATTTTCCCGGATGATGCAAGTAAGTACAGCGAAGTGTATAAGCATCTATACAGTGCTTAACTAAGCCTTTCAATTCAACATTATGCTACGAATAGCACAAGCAGACTATAAGTTCATCGCCGAGCATGGCGAACATAGCTTCCCTAATGAATGCTGCGGATTCTTCTTTGGTGAAGAATCCGCTAATGGGGAGCAGCGAATCGTTAAGTTGGTACAAACTACGCCCAATGTAAAAGAAGGAGATCAGAGAAAAAGGTTTCAGATCTCTCCATTGGCCTACATGAAAGCAGAGCGCTATGCATTAGACAATGACCTCACTCTTTTAGGCGTGTATCATACCCATCCCGATCATCCAGCTATTCCTTCCGAACATGATCTGGCAGTGGCTTTGCCTTATTTTTCTTACATCATTTTATCGGTCAATAATGCTAAATCGGATACGATGCGGGTTTGGCGACTGGATGAAAATGAAACAGCAGAAAAGCGATTTGTAGAAGAAGGATTAACAGTTTCAGACGCTGTAACACTAAGCCCAGCTAGCTGACAAACAATTTCACATTCACATAAACACAAGAATTCATCATGGCTAAAATCATCATTCCTACACCATTACGTAAATTTACCGAAGGTAAAGCTTCCTTTGAAAGAAGTGGCGAAACTGTAAAAGCAGTAATCTACGATTTAGTGAACCTATATCCAGCACTAGGCACACAGATCCTGGATGCGAACAATGAAGTACGCTCATTCATTCGTCTATACGTAGGCGATGAAGATGTGAACGCTTTAGAAGGCACAGCAACCGCCGTTGGCGAAAGCAGTGTCATCAGCATCGTACCTGCGATTGCTGGAGGTAGTAAGTAACAGCTTTAGTAGTATTCAGACAAAACTATTTCAAAGGCATTGATGGCATTTAAAGATTTGTGCGCCAGCACAAAGTCTTATGTCTTATGTCTTAAATCTTATGTCTCTTATAAGCATGTCAAACATAACATTCAATAAGGCGGAGCTAGAACGCTACAGCCGCCACATCATCATACCCGAATTCAATATTGAAGGGCAACGCAAATTAAAAGCCGCAAAAGTACTGGTGATCGGTGCTGGGGGCTTGGGTAGCCCTTTATTACTTTATTTGGCCGCGGCAGGCATCGGCCACATTGGTATTGTAGATGCCGATGTGGTAGATGAAAGCAATTTGCAAAGACAAGTCCTATATGGGGTTAAAGATGTAGGACGCTTAAAAGTAGAGGCAGCTAAAGAAAGGCTAAGTGCTTTGAATCCGCACATTCAGATCGAGATCTATCCCTACCGCATAGATTCAGACAATGCGCTCGCACTATTCGAGCAATATGATGTGATCGCCGACGGGACAGATAATTTCCCGACCCGCTACTTGGTTAATGATGCTGCTTTCTTAACAGGGAAAACCAATGTCTACGCCTCTATCTTCCGCTTTGAAGGACAGGTGAGCGTATTCAACTACAAAGACCCCGCTACGGGCGAGTTAGGTCCCAATTATAGAGATCTTTTCCCAGAGCCGCCGCCAGCGGAGTTGGTGCCTAATTGTGCCGAAGGGGGAGTGATTGGTGTGCTGCCAGGCATCATTGGTAGCCTACAAGCCAATGAGGTGATCAAAGTCATCACTGGGGTGGGAGCGCCACTAGCAGGCCGACTGTTTTTATTCGATGCGGCCAGCTTTGAGACACGCACCCTTAAAGTAAGAGCCACTAAAAACAATCCGCTTCGTACTGGCGAGCTGGACCGATTGATCGACTATGTACAGTTCTGTGATGTGGCTTTGCCAAAGGCTGCCAATGAACCAGCGATCAAATCAACAGTGGTCAAAGAAATTGATGTACACGAATTAAAAACTTTGATCGACCAGAAAGCTGATTTCCAGTTGATCGATGTGCGGGAAGATTTTGAATATGAGATCGTGAATATTGGCGGGGAACTCATTCCACTAAGTACGGTCGCAGCAGCCAATGACCGCATAGCGCGGGCGAAAAAAGTGGTGATACATTGCCGTAGCGGCAAGCGCAGTGCCGATGCGATTCGGCAGTTAGAAAATCAATTTGGCTTTGATAACCTCTATAATTTAAAGGGCGGGGTACTGGCTTACGCCAATGAGATCGATGATAGTTTGGCTACTTACTAATCAACTATCGCAATAAAAAATCCATAATAGCAATGCCTAACTCATCAACACGAGTGGAGGAGTTGGAAAGTAGCACAACGCCTTTGCCCCGTTCTTTGCAGAAAGAAACATAGCTGCTGAAACCGGCCGTGCGACCACTATGCGTATGTATTTCGGGTAGTTTTTTGTTTTGATTAATGACGTACCAGCCATAACCACAGCGCACATATTTCATATCCGTATCTACTCTACCCGTATGGCAAGGCGCGAGCGTAGGGTAGAGGCGGTTTTTGCTATCCATATTCGCCTGAACGAATTTGAGTAGGTCATTTAAGTTGGTGCGAATGGCTTCCGAACCTTTCAGCGAAGCGAAGGTGTTGACCTCGGCTACCCGACCATTGAAGTAGTGCCCTTTGGCCACATTGCTACTTGAGCGGATTTTTTGATGAGAACTATAAGTTGCTGTCATGCCCAATGGCCGAATGATGTATTGTTGCAGCAATTCGTCATAGCTCTTGCCCGTTGCCTCTTCTAAAGCGAAGCCCAGCAAACCGATGCCCAAGTGAGAGTACCTGAAACGATTACCACCAATGGGTTTTTTTGTAGACTCTTTACCATCCACCTTCGGGCGGAAATCGGCTAAGAAATCGTAGGCATCGCGCATGTGATAATTGGCGTAAAGGTTCTCCTTATCGCGAACCGTCAAAGCGATATTGTAAGGCTCTTTGGGTAGACCGGATGTATGTGTAGCCAGATCTTTAAGTGAAATGCTTTTCAGATAGCCATTCTCTGCCACCACATTCGCAGGCAAAAACTTAGACAGCGGATCATTTTCATTGACCACGCCTTCTTTGACTAGCGCACTAAAAATTGCAGTAGTATATACCTTTGAAATCGCACCGATATGATAGATCGTCTGTGCGTTTGGAGGGGCGGGCTTATCCTTACTCAGCTTGCCGTATTGGTATTTATAGACCTGACCATCATCAATGATCCCTACGGACAAACCATAAGAATTCTCGAAGTCGATGTACTCGTCCACGATCTCATTGATCAAGCCTTCCAGCGCTTTTGAGGGTTGCGCACAAAGCTTGTCATTACTGACAAAAAAAGAAAAACAGGAAAAAATCAGGGAACAACAGAAGATTAACAAGGGATAACGCATCTTAGCTGTTGTCATTAGTAAAATATATTTGAAGGAAATATTGCAAGTATCGAGCCATAAGTCAATCAACATATTGACGTCCAAATTCGTCTTTGTCACCCAAAAATGACTTGTCTATTTGAATGCCGTCTTATGTCTTACGTCTTGTGTCTTATGTCTTTTCTCAAGTCAAATGCCGATAACTCTGTTCCAACAATTCCGATAAAGGAAAAGTTTGATCCACAGCAATGCCTCGATCCGTTTCTTTCAGTCTGGCGCACTCCACTTTAGGATCATGCTCAAAAAACAAAACACTCTCATTATCAACGGCATAGCGTAGCCAATGCTCCTTTTCGCCCAGCGTTTTAAGCGGCTGCATATCGTAAGCCATCACATAAGGCAGTCTGATGTGCCCGCTAGATGGGATCAGATCCGCCATATACAACAACTCATTACCGGTAGGCAGCGCGATGCGAATGATCATCATCGCGTCCGTATGCCCGTGTACATAATGAATGTGAATGCCCTTATACACCTCAGCCCCCTCCATGGTGAACTTCAGCTGACCACTCTCTTGCAGCGGCAAAATATTCTCCTGTAAAAAAGAAGCCTTTTCCCGCGCATTCGGATCCGTAGCCGTATTCCAATGCTGCCTATTGCTCCAGTAGATCGCATTCTTAAAAGTAGGCAAGAGTTCACCCGCCTCATTTCTATATACCGCACCACCAACATGATCAAAATGCAAGTGCGTCAAGATCACATCTGTAATATCCTCCGGGCCGAAACCAAGTTCCTTTAAAGAATTCAATAAGCTATCCTCCCCATGCGGCACAAAATGCTTTCTGAATTTCTCTCCCTGCTTATCCCCAATGCCCGTATCGATCAAAATCTTACGCTCATCCAGTTCTATCAGCAAGCAGCGCATCGCCCAAGTACAAAGATTGTGCTCATCCGCCGGATTGATCTTATTCCAGATCACCTTCGGCACCACGCCGAACATAGCGCCACCATCCAATTTAAAAAATCCCGTGTTGATCGTGTGTAGTTTCATATCTCCTTGCTCTCCAATTCAATCACATACATGTGTAGGGGCGATCCCTTGTGGTCGCCCTTTCGCCAAAAAAGAACAAACCCTTGTGTTCGCCCTAATGTCGGTAAACAGTAAAACACTGTGTCAAGACAAAGTCAGCATTACAAGCGAAGGTAAGAAAGACAAACACAAAGAACAGCCCAAAAAAGAAATTTTCACATTTGTAACTTTTTTTTCTCAAAGGGCTACCGCGTGAATAAAAACCGTTTTATATTCGCGGCGGAGGAATGGCAGAGTGGTCGAATGCGGTAGTCTTGAAAACTATTGTACCGCGAGGTACC
>JAHDGT010000347.1 GCA_020631675.1 Bacteroidota bacterium | reverse complement strand
GCACTTTTAGATAGTACAGAACCACAATGCCACACATACTTTCAAAGAACATTGAATTCTATAATGTACGCCCTGATTTCAAGCAAATGATCAGCAGAAAAGCCAAAGTAGTACAGCAAAACTGTGATGGTGTTGAGTATTTGATGAATAAAAATAAGATCGACATCTATAAAGGTCATGGTAGTTTTGTGAATAAAAACACCATCCTGATCAGCCCTAAAGATGGGAGTGGGGAAACACAGCAGATTGAAACGGATAAGACCATTATCGCAACAGGATCAAAACCTTCCAGTCTACCATTTATTGATATTGACAAAAAACGGATCATCACCTCTACAGAGGCCCTGACTTTAGACAAAATTCCTAAGTCAATGGTCGTGATCGGTGGTGGTGTGATCGGCTGTGAGTTAGGTTCTGTCTATGCACGCTTAGGAACAGAGGTCACCATTGTGGAGTACATGCCTTCTATCATTGCCAGTATGGATAAAGATCTGGGCAAAGAGTTACAGAAAAGCATGAAGAAGTTAGGGGTGAAATTCCTATTGAATACGGGTGTAACTAAAGTGGATGCTTTAAAGACCAAAGTAAAGATCGAAGCTACCAACCACAAGAAAAAAGAAGATCTCAAAATAGAAGCAGAGTACTGTTTGGTCTCTGTAGGTAGGAGGGCATATACCGATAAGCTGGGTTTGGAAAATGTGGGTATTGAAACAGATGGCAGAGGAAGAATTGAAGTAGATGACCACTTGCAAACGGCCGTACCGGGCATCTATGCGATCGGAGATGTGATCAAAGGAGCGATGCTGGCGCATAAAGCGGAAGAAGAAGGTGTATTTGTGGCAGAATCCATTGTAGGTCAAAAACCACACATAAACTACAATCTGATTCCGGGCGTGGTGTACACCTGGCCAGAAGTAGCAGGAGTGGGCTATACCGAAGAATACTTAAAAGAGGAAGGTATTCCTTTTAAATCAGGGAAATTCCCATTCAAAGCCAGTGGTAGAGCACGGGCCAGTATGGATACCGCAGGCTTCATCAAGGTATTGGCTCATAAAGAAACAGATGAAATTTTAGGTGTGCATATGATCGGTCCACGTATCGCCGATTTGATCGCCGAGGCGGTCGTGGCAATGGAATACCGAGCTTCTGCTGAAGATATTTCTCGTATGAGCCATGCGCACCCCACTTACACAGAAGCATTCAAAGAGGCTTGTTTAGCAGCTACAGACAATCGTGCCTTGCATTTTTAATGATCTGATCTATACGACTGAATTTTATGACTCCCCCCACACCAAATCATGGCGACGAGCTGCTCCGTATCGGAGATGTTTTCACGCCTTTGGTGTGGGGGGAGTTTGCTATTCAACGCTTTGGTATTTTCGATAAATGGATGGATGGGGCTCGTGTTTTTGATCCTACGATGGGAGAAGGAGCATTACTTGAATCCTTGATCACATACGGCCTGAATAAAGGCTATCAACTTGCCGACTTACCTACAGATAGACTCTTTGGCAATGAAATGAATGCGCAGTATTATGAGTGTGCCCTGCACTTGTTCCAAGAGAAATACGAGCTTGACCTTTCGAATCAACTTTTGAACTCGGATCTACTTGAGCTTCCAGCACGATCTTTCGATGTCTTATTCGGAAACCCGCCTTGGTTAACATTCGCCGACCTGCCTCTTCAGTATAAGGATAAGGTGAAACCTTACTTTTTTGAATACGACTTAGTAGGAAACACCAAAGAGTTATTATTAGGAGGGTCCAGAATAGACATTGCTGCACTAATGATTCAAGCAGCGATAAAAAATTTCTTGAAAGCAAGAGGGGAAGCCTATTTCTTTCTCCCCTTGTCTATCTTACTAAATGATGGGGCGAATAAACATTTCAGGAGTTATAAAATTCATCAAACCCCATTTGCTTTAAATACCATTATCGATTTAAATAGAACCGCAGCATTCAAAGAAGTCGGAACACGCTATGGTATTGCTCATTTCACCAGAGATGATAAAACAAACTTCCCAATAAAGTACGAGCGGTTTGATGGGGAGAAATGGGAGAATTTATTAGCGAAGCCGCTTTATCAAGCAAATGACCCACTTAGTGTCTTTGCCGAAGAAGAAGAGAATACCCTTGCCGACTTACCACGGATCATAATAGCTAAAGAAGCCCAGCCCAGACAAGGTTTGAACACCTCGGGTGCCAACAGTATTTTCTTTTTTAAGAACTTTGAACAGATTGATACCAATACCTGCTTATTAGATAAGGAAACCATACTGCCTTCAAAATGGATATACCCATTACTAACAGCTAAACATTTTAAAGCGGGTCAAGCAAAAGAATTGGAGCCAGTTAAATGGGTTTTAATTCCACATGAAAAAAACGGTAGACCACTTAGTGAAGATCAACTCAAAAAAGAATCACTATTATGGAATTACCTTAAACAACACGAACAAAAATTAAAAAATAGAAAGGGCACTTTAATAAGAAGCTGGAGAGATAGAGGCTATTGGTGGAGCCTCTTAGGAGTGGGCCCGTACAATTTTATGCCCTATAAGATCGTTTGGGAAGCATACGGGCGCAAAACATTCCGCCCTATAATAGTTGAAGGGCATTGGCAGGCTAACCAGTCTTTACAAGCCTTTATACCTGTGCGAACTAAGAAAGCCGCTCGTAAATTATTGAAACAGCTAAAACACCCTAGTATAGAAAAGTATCTACTCTCCCTCCAAATGGAGGGCACTATGAATTGGGCACAGCCCGGCAAGATCAAAAAGTTGCTGACTTTTAAGTGATTTAGCACAATGACTTTGTCAATTTCCAGTAATCATATCAAACACCTTTGTTTATCGCAATGAAAATTACCTTTTCAAAACTAAGCTATAGCTAAGCTTTTAGGTTAAAAAGTCATAAAAAACCAAAATAGCATTGGTCAAGCTTGGTGCGTATTACGTGACTTAGTATGGTTTTTGCAGATAATGTATGCAATTGCGTTATCTGTTCATAATGAACGATTTATGAACAGGTATTCTTACTTGTAATAAAACAAGTGGAACCATGCTGAACCCCAAAACCTGTTGGTGAATTAAGTTAATTAAGGAACTGTCTTTAACCTTTTTGTTTTTTATTGTCATAATAATGTCAATGAAAGCGACGTTTCTTTTTTACTTTTACCTTCCCAACACTAACCTATCGGCTGGCTTATGACACATTTACTCAAATCATTGCTTGCTTGTCTGCTCCTAACATTCTCCATCACTTTCATGTCTCTGCAGACCGCAGTGGCAAATGGAGGTAATGATGTTCGTCTTGTATTGATCGGCGTCGTTCTGAATGAAGATTCTCAGCGACCTTTAGATCAAGTAGAGGTGGTCATTAAAGACAATCTTACGCAAGAAGAACGTTCCTTTACCACACGTAGAGATGGTACCTTCTATTTTAAGTTAGATGAAGACAGGGTATACGACCTTTTCTACACGAACGACCTAGGTACTCGTGCGGGTAGTCGCACCTTACATACGATCAATAATGAGCACGGTATCATGCATGCCGTATTGAGTGTAGAGGACGTGATACGTGCGCCCGAGCTGCACACGAACGAACTTTTCTACAGAGAATGATGATAGATCACTCCTTTTCAATTGACATATAAAATGCCGCTTACTGTATAGCACAGTAAGCGGCATTTTTGTTTGTGACATTCTTCAACAAAGCCAAATCAAGGGTGTTATATTTGCGTCCCCTCAGTGAATACATCCAATAGTATATGCAGCCATCTAAAAGCGACCTATTATTAGCACGCTTATTGAGCATTGCCCTCTTTTTCGTTTTTCTACAAGTTCTTATCGGCGGAACGACCCGCTTAACTGGCTCAGGCCTTTCCATGACCAACTGGCACATCGTTACAGGTACTTTTCCGCCTATGACCGATGCCGCTTGGGAAACAGAGTTTCAACATTACAAAGATTCTCCCCAGTATAAAGAGATCAACAAAGGCATGAACTTAGCTGCCTTCAAGAAAATATTCTTCTGGGAGTGGCTGCATCGCGTCTGGGGGCGTTGGGGCTTCGTCTTTCTCTTAGGCATATTCGGTTGGTATTTGTGGCGGTACCGACCTGAAGCCAAAATCGTGAAACGATTCATACCACTCCTCATTCTTTATGTATGTCAAGGACTGTTGGGCTGGTTCATGGTCAAGAGCGGCTTAGTGGATATACCGCGTGTAAGTCACTACAGACTGGCCGCCCACCTCTTACTCGCCATCTTCCTCTTCGCCTACATCCTCTGGTTCATCGTTCGCTTACGGGTACCAGATGAGCAGCGCATACACAGGCCTGAGTGGCAGCGTTTTTCCCTGATCATGATCATCCTTACTTTAGTGCAGATCACATTCGGGGCATTTATGAGTGGCTTGCGCGCGGCAACAGCTTACCCATCATGGCCAGATATGAATGGCGCACTTGTCCCTGAAAACCTATTCGCATTATCCCCATTCTGGGCCAACTTCGCCGAAAACATCACCACCATTCAATTCGTACATCGCGGCTTGGCTTATTTACTGTGTGCCTTGGTGGTCTACTTCTTCTTCCGTGCCCGCAAAGACCAACAACTCCACCAAAGTTTCCGCAAAGGATTAAATGGGCTGCCCGCTATAATCGGTATTCAGATCTTGTTAGGGATTACCGTACTCATGCTGGCAAAAAGTGGAGAGATCTCTGTCTTCTTTGGTGTAGCTCATCAAGGAATGGGCTTGCTGTTACTTTCCTGCATGCTCTATCTCCATTTTCAATATAAAAAGGCGTAAATGAATCAGGGCGCATGCCCGCAATAAAAACTGGCTATAGTCACCTATGAGAAATCGACGTCGAGCAGATAATCTCATGTCTCGAGTCTCTTGTCTCGGGTCTAAGAAAGCGCCAGCTTTCACTGCGGGCACCGGGCTATCCGTTCCTACAAAATGGGCTATCTGGGGGTTCGTTGCACTACTTGGCGGTGGCTACCTCTGGGCCGCCCCCGCCAAGTAGGCACTCACGCCCCATCTATCCCATTTAGTACCACTTCTATCCCTTGCGCGAAA
>JAHDGT010000346.1 GCA_020631675.1 Bacteroidota bacterium | reverse complement strand
CCAGAGGTAGCCATTTTTATGCCTGCCAGCGAAGCAGCGAACAGCCCCCGAATTGAAACGGATAGCCCGGTGGACGCAGTAAAAGCTTGCGCTTTTTAGACTCGAGACATGAGACTCGAGTAGAGAGACTTTCGTGCTGTATGCCGATCATTTCTCGCGAAGTTGCGCAAGTTTTTATTGCGGGCATGCGCCCTGATAATAATTTTTAATGATGAATATCTGATAACTGAATTGCTACATCAGCACATTATAAGTTATCCTCGCTTCGCGGCCAATCGCTTCTGTTCGGCATTGCGTTGGAACATGGCGATGAAGAAGCCGACCACCATGACGAAGCAACCCAACCACAAAACATTGATGTAGGGGAATAGCACGGCTTTCATGATGATGAAATCTTTGCCTGAGCTGCGATCCACCATTTGGAGTTGTACCCGCCCTTTTTCTGGATCGATCTTTAAAAAGTTGATGGTCAGACTTAGGTCTTCTATTACCGCTGGTATGTTCTCTTCGCGATTGTCGCGGATGTAGTAGAGTGGGTTGGCGGTATAGCTTTCTCCTTGTTTGGTGAGGATCTGTATGCTTGCCTCTGCGGCTATATCATCTGGCAGGGCGAAATAAGCAGGGTTATTAGGCTTGGGGTTCACACCATTGAAGATGAGAAAACGACCGTTGGACACGATGGTGTCTCCTTGACTGAGCCACATTTCACTGAGTTGTTCGGTTTCGTCTTTACGGCTGGGATCCACTACGGAAGTAACGTGCGTGAATATGTCGCGAGAAGGGTAATGGCGAGTATCCGGATTGGCGATCAAGCCCATTTCAGGGTTGACCTGCGCATTGGGGTAAAGCGTGAAGCTCTCTTTGGCTTTATCTTCTTTATTGGCTTTCAGCTCGTATTTAACCTTGTAAAAAGTATTGGGTTCAGACACAGAATCACCGGCATAAGTCACCCAATAGTCGCCCATTTGGATGGGGTCATTTTTATAGAGTAACACATTCTCTCGCTTGGCGGCTTCGTCGAAGTCTTCGCCATAATCTATACCTAAAGTGTTCAGGGAAATCACTTTTTGTCCGCCTTGAGAGATAAGCGTACCCAATAAGATCAGACCGAAACCGATGTGCGTAATAGAAGCACCTGCGACTTTCACCTTGCCTCTTAGCACCGTGATCAGGTACATGAGGTTAGCGATGATCGCGAACGCGGAGGTGCCCAGTAGTAACCAATAACTGAAGCCTTTTACTTCAAAGGCCAGACCAATGGCGATACTAGCGGCAATTGTAGCGACAAGGGGTATAGCGAGTTGCTTGAGTACTTGTGTGATGTCAGAGCTTTTATACCTTAAAAACTGTACAACCGCGGTCATTATAGCGATGGTCACCGCGAACCAAATGGTGTAGCGATTGTAGTGGGGTACAGGATCCGCGATCGCCCATTCTGTGCCGAATAGGGAATTGACCACTGGCAGGGAGGTATCCCATGATATGATCAGCGATACGAACAACAGTACCAAAGCCCCTACGAACAACCAGAACTCGCGCGAATAGGCGGATTCTTCATTTTCGGGAGCTGGCATCTTATTCCACGAATAGGCGATCAAGCCAATTGGGGTGAAGAAAAAGATGGCTAAATAAGCGAGTAGCTCACCGAACATATCTTCACCGGTGAAGGCGTGTACAGAGGTGTCTCCTAGTACGCCCGTACGGGTGAGGAAAGTGGAATAGAGTACCAAGAAATAAGAGATGGACATGAGGATAGCGGTGATCCGCAAGGCTCTTCCTGTATTTTTATAGGCGAGTAGGGTGTGTATGGCCGCGACTAAAACGATCCAAGGAACTAAGGAGGCATTTTCTACGGGGTCCCAAGCCCAGAAGCCTCCGAAGCTGAGGGATTCGTAAGCCCAAGCACCACCCATTAAGATGCCTCCGCCCAATATGGCTGCTGCGAATAGTGCCCACTTCATAGTAGGTAATACCCAATCACTGAAATCTCTTTTCCACATCGCGCCCATGAAGTAGGCGAAGGGAATGAGCATGGCCGCGAAACCTAAGAATAAAGTAGGCGGATGGATCACCATCCAATAGTTTTGGAGTAAAGGGTTAAGCCCTGTACCATCGGTGATGGATTCTAAATAATTGGGGCGCATGAAGATGGGTGCCATCATTTCATTGCGCAATAAGACGAAGGGGTTGCTACCATATTTGATATCCGAGCCAAAGTACAAACCCAATAGCATAGACATGATAACGAGCTGAGAGAGCGCGACGAAGGTCATGACGGGCGACTCCCACTTTTTACCCCAGCGCATGAGCAGCATGCCTAAAACCGCATGCCAGAACGCCCAGAGCAAGAAGCTACCCTCCTGCCCTTCCCAGAAACAGGATATCATATAGTATATGGGCAGATCCAGAGAGGAGTGCGACCAGACATACTTGAATTCAAAACGGTGGTTCATGATCAGATAAAAGAGCAGTACAAAGATGCCCAATATCGCTGCGGCATGTATGTAAAAGCCAACTCTTGCCGATCTTCTCCAAGCTAAGCTTTCACTGGATAATTCCGCACCAGCCGCCGCTAAAGTCCCACCTGCTTGTAAACGAGCAGCCATGAAGTACGATAGGGTGGAATAGAGTGCGGCCAGTATGCTGACGAGGATAAAAATGTGTCCTAGCTCGCCTGCCCATGCCCATTCGCCTACGTAATTTACTTGTAGTTCGTTCACCTGTTCGTTGTTTATTCTTTCTTTACTACAATTCCTTCACCGTGCGAGTACCATCAATGCTCTCTTCTACGTATTTAGAAGGACATTTCAAGAGTATGGAAGAAGCATGAAACTCCTCTCCTACCATTTTGCCTGTGGTCACCACTTTTCCGAACGCTCGAAGTCTTGTGGCTTAGGCGCATGATAGACCACCTTGCGCTTCTGCAAGTCCATATCGGTCATGTAAAAGGCAAAGTAGTTCGGGTCGTTTTCCGGATTGTAGATCATTTGATCCTGATCCACCAATTCACCTACTACTTTGAATTCCCGTCCGTTATCAGATACCGCGGTAGTGAAGGTTTCGTAGGTACTGTAATTGGAAGTGGTACTGACGATAAAGCCGATCAAAGCGGCGATCAGTACCAGTGCTACGACATGTGTTTTTTTCATAGTCCGCAAGTTAAATTTGCCTGTTACAAGACATAGCATTCACCTGAAGGGATGGAGTGTGTAGTATAGTTAAAGAACACAACAAGCCCTGCCTTGTTTGATTTCAGGCTGCAAAGATACGACACGTAGCGCATCTTAGCTGTAAATAGAGCTTGTTTCCAGCTTTGAGATAAACATTTCTTCGTGTAACTTCGTTTTTCGCTAGTTGTCTGAATCACGGATTTGATGGATTTAAGGATAGCACTGATTTTTTTCAATTATGGACACCAAAACACATAAAATAGCCAACTTCGACCCCAATGGGGTCGGTAGTATCAATGGGCAACTTTTTGGTTTGCCCTTTGATTTGGAAGAAAGTGATATTTGGATATTGCCTGTTCCCTGGGAGGTGACCACTTCTTTTGCTGCGGGTACAGCTTTGGGTCCACAAGCTATTTTGGAAGCATCTCCACAATTAGACTTGTACCTCCCTCATGCCGAGGAGCTTTGGAAAAAGGGCATTGCTTTAATGCCCATAGATGAAGAGACCAAGCGGCTATCTGATCAGTTGCGAGAGAAAGCAAGTGCTTATATTGATCACCTAGAACAAGAAGGGCATATATCTAACGCTGGCAGCCAGCCTTTCAAAAAAAACTTAGGGCGGATCAATGCAGGAAGTACATGGCTCAACGCCAATGTGTATGAGCAAGCGATTCTTGCTTTAAGTAAAGGCAAAAAGATAGGTTTACTAGGTGGGGATCACAGCACCCCACTCGGATTTTATAGAGCGATCGCGGAAACCAAAGGAGCATTCGGGATCCTTCAAATTGATGCGCATGCGGACCTGCGAGTTGCTTATGAGGGTTTTAATAACTCCCATGCGAGCATTATGGACAATGCGTTGAAGATCCCGCAAGTCAGCAGTTTAGTACAAGTGGGTATTCGCGACATTTGTCATGCGGAGGTGGAACGAACAAAGCAAGACCCGCGCATTCATTGTTTCACAGATTGGGACATCAAGAAATCGCTCTTAGGCGGGAAATCCAATTGGTCAGAATTATGTGAGCTGATCATCGCCCGGCTACCGCAGCAAGTCCACATTAGCTTTGATATTGACGGCTTAAACCCTAATCTTTGCCCAGATACGGGTACACCCGTTCCTGGGGGTTTCAGCTTTTCCGAAGCCATCTATTTACTACAAGCCGTCAAAGAAAGTGGAAGAACCGTCATCAGTTTCGACCTTTGCGAAGTTGCTCCTTCTACAGAATGTAAATTAAAAGGAGATTTTAGTGGGGATTGGAATGCGAATGTGGGCGCTAGAGTTTTGTACCAATTATGTGCTTTATTCGACTAAAATCAAACAAATCGAATCAGAACAAGCTCCCTTGTGTCGCGCCTAAAAGGTGGGAAGATTCGTGATGCAGCAGCCAGTTTTTTACACCAATGCCACCGGCGTAACCTGTTATCTCACCCGAGCTACCGATCACTCTATGACAAGGGATCGCGATCATAATGGGGTTTCTACCGCAGGCCATGCCTACTGCCCTGCTCTTCTTCTCATCACCCGCCTTGATCGCCAACTCTCTATAACTGACCGTCCTACCATAAGGAATCTCCAATAGATCCATCCAAATGCCCATTTGAAATTCCGTGCCACTCAGATCCAAAGGCAGCTCTTTGAAGGATCGCAAAAAGCCATCAAAATAAAGGGATAACAAGCGATGGGTCTCGACCAAAATCGGATGCTCCGGATTTTCTATGATCGACATGCGCTCGTTATCCCCTATAGTGGAGTCGGCTTGCTCCACACTCATTTTATCAAATGAAATACTGTACACGCCGATATTCGTCACGCTGATCACCAGATCACCGAAGGGTGCGGTATATATGCTACGTGCGCGAATCATAGGCGGGTATTGTACTTATTACAGCTTGTATCTTACAGGTAACAAAAATCGAACAGCTACTGCCTTACCTCTTTGCTT
>JAHDGT010000345.1 GCA_020631675.1 Bacteroidota bacterium | reverse complement strand
CCCCATCTATCCCATTTAGTACCACTCCTATCCCTTGCGCACAGCTTCAATTTGAAAATGTGGCAATTTTAAGATTTGAAAATGATTTTCAAATTGACTCATTGACAAATTTTCAAATCCTAAACACGCTCTTTGTCCGTAGATTTTGATAACTCAAAAAAGTTCGCCCCAAGAAACACCACAATCGAAGGAATCCAAACATAATAAAACTCTGATTGCATCACCTTCCAGCCCCACGCACTGAAAAACCGCTTAATGCCAATGGGCGAAACCAAAATAGGGCGATGATCGAAGAAGATGCGCTCTTCGCTAAAGGGCCAATACAATGCTACGCCCAAGCCTCCACTGGTCATGGCATCTAAGATCGGGTGTGATAGGGCACAAATGGCAAATAGCAATGCTAGACCCAGCCGATTTCTCAAACTGCGTTTTCGATAAAACAAGAAGGCGAAAAACAAGCCGATCAATACCGAAAAACCGATGGAGTGCGTCCAACCTCTATGCCCCAAAATATCGTGATAGGAAATGCCGAATTTAAAAGCCAAAACATCCGCATCCGGAATGACCGCACAGATGATGGCGATCAGATAAACAGACCAAGTAACTGTTGGCAGTTTCAAACCAGCGACTTTGGTGATCGCAATGGCGGAAACGGTATGGGCGAATGCGGTGGGCATATACAATCTTTTCCGATTAGGGCGACCATCACCGGGCAATGTTTCCTCAATGATGATCAAAATGTAGGGGCGACCCTTGTGGTCACCCTTTATCAAATCAGGAACAAGTTTTAATTCCGTCACAACATAAGCATAAATCCCCGTCTTCGTATATTCGCGCCCCAATGGCAAGAATACTAGCAATAGACTACGGCAAAAAACGATGCGGCATAGCCGTAACAGACCCTATGCAGATCATCGCACAAGGTTTAACTACGGTGAACACCCCTGAGTTGCTGAACTTTTTAAAGGACTATTGCCTTACTGAAGAGGTGGAATGTTTTGTGGTGGGTTTACCCCTCAATTTGCAAGCCGAAGCAACAGATGCAACGGCAGCAGCCGATCAATTTGTTAGTCGCTTGCAAGAACAATTCCCGGATAAAGCCATTGAAAGAATAGATGAGCGTTTTACTTCTGTGCTTGCGCAACGGGCAATAATAGCCAGCGGTGTAAAGAAGAAAAAGCGCAGAAACAAAGCCTTACTGGATGAAGTAAGTGCCACCATTATTCTTCAGTCCTATATGGACAGAAAACGTTAAAGGAATAAACTGAAACATGATTTTACCTATTGTAGCCTACGGTACCCCTGTATTAAAACGAGTGGCGGCCGATATTGACAAAGACTACCCAGAGCTGGATAAGCTGTTGGCGAATATGTGGGAAACCATGTACAATGCCAGTGGAGTTGGTCTTGCTGCGCCTCAAGTGGGCTTAGGCATCCGCATTTTCTTAGTAGATACAGTGCAGATGTTCGAAGGCAAAACAGAAGAAGAAACAAAAGGGGAAGTAGGTATCAAAAAGGCCTTCATCAATGCGGAGATCATTGATCGTACCGGGGAAGAATGGAGCTATAATGAAGGTTGCCTAAGTATACCCGGCATCAATGAAGATGTGTTCCGACCAGAGACCATCACGATCCGTTATGTAGATGAGAACTTTGTAGAGCAGGAAGAGACTTACGATAAATTAGCGGCTCGTGTGATCCAACACGAATACGATCATATAGAGGGTATTCTTTTTACAGACCATCTCCCCTCTTTACGCAAGAGATTATTAAAACGCAGATTGGACAAACTCACCAAAGGCGAAGTGGATCATCATTATAGAATGACTTTCCCCAAGAGCAAGAAGAAGCGTTAATAAGCGACTATGTTCTTAGGAGCTATCTCTTTCTATAAGCCCACCATAGCAGTAATACGCCACCTATGATAAAGGGTATATTATACCATTGCGCATGATATACCCCGGCTTTGAAAAACTCTAAGAAAATTCGCCCTCCGAAGGTTAGTAAGATAAACAAGCCCAAAGTAGCCAAGGGCGGTCTTTCTTTCTTGGCTTGAAAAAAGTATACGATCAAGAAGACAATGAAGTACCATATCGCTTCGTATAAGGGAGATGGGTGACGTGCTATTTGATCTCTTCTAATAAAAACAAAAGCCCAAGGCACATCCGTCGCTTTACCTACGATCTCACTATTGAATAGGTTGCCAATTCTGATCAAGCTACTAAGCAAAGGCATGCCTACAGCCAGTATATCAAGTATTCTGGGGAAGGAGATGTTTCTGGAACGTGTATAGAGATAAGCAGCCACTAAAACACCTATGGAGCCACCATGACTGGCCAAGCCACCATTCCAAATTTTAAAAATCTCAATGGGGTGATTCCAATAATAGACGGGTTCATAAAGCAGTATGTGCCCTAATCTGGCACCGATCAAACCGCCAAAGAAAGCATATTCCACCAAACGTGACACCTCTCCTATTGGCAACTTATAGCGTTTGAAAAGATGTAGGGCCAGTAAAAAACAGAGCATGATCGACAAGCCCCACATGGCCCCATACCAGCGCATCTTAAAGCCTCCAATTTCGAATAAAACAGGATCCGCATCCCATATGATGGGATCATAAAGCATCCAACAAATCTCACTTATCATCATAATTGACAAGATATTGTTTTTGTCATGGATTGAATCCTAAAGAAGCTATTTTTATGTAAGTATCTTTTAATCATTTACATTAGAGCGTATTTAAGACTTTACACTCGGTCTGCAAAAGCTGCTTTTTTGCCTGCTCTTCCTAAAAAAGAATAGCAATAGCCCTGCTATTCCAATTATTTTTTAATCGATCAGACTAAAAAATCACTCTTTTTCGACCAGATAATAAAGTCCTAAATGCGCTCTTAGCGAACTTCTCCGTAAATTTGTGCGTTCGAGAACCAAAGTACACAAATTCACCTATCCTCATGAAATACTCTGTAGATAAACAAGACCGTTTTTCAATTTTCTCACTTATGGAAGACAAGCTGAATAGCTTGATCGCTCCTGACTTGAAAACGGAACTCGTCATTTTAAACAATGAAGGCTATCACAATGTGATCGTTGACTTAGCTCAAGTCAACTTCATTGACTCTTCTGGCTTAAGTGCCTTATTAGTTGGAAACCGCCTTTGTCAGAAAGCGGGTGGCTGTTTGATTTTAACTAATCTGACGGATAATGTACACCGTCTGATCAAGATCTCTCAGTTAGACTCTATTTTAGATATCATTGGTAGCATTCCAGAATCTCGCGATTTGATCATGATGCGTGAGCTGGAAAAAGAGCTTAAAGGCGAAGCCCCAGCTTCAACAGAAGAAGATTCTGAAGCTTAGAAGTAGTTTAAAGCGGGTTTTCTCCTCATAATCGTATGCCATGTCTCAAGTTTTTGACTTACTGATATTGGGTTCAAACTCCGCTAAACCAGCATATGACAGACATCCTACTGCCCAGTTATTGAATGTACAACATCGTTTGTATTTGGTGGATTGTGGAGAAGGTACTCAAATGAGATTAGCTGAAAATGGCGTCAAATCTTCTAAGATTGACGCCATTTTCATTTCCCATCTTCATGGTGATCATTTTTTGGGTCTTTTACCGCTATTGGATTCGTTCAATTTAATGGGTCGTCAGCACCCTTTACACTTAATAGGCCCTCCCGACCTGATTAAAATCATTGATCTACACAAAGAAGTCTGTAAAGCTCGCTTTTTATATCCCATCCATTTTATTCCAATAAAGGATACTGAAAATGCGGGTCGTGTCTACGAAGATGAAATGATAAGCGTAGATACTATCCCTATGGATCACAGGGTGCCTTGTACTGGTTTTTTGTTCCGAGAACAGCCTAAAGAACGCAATATTTTAAAAGCAAAGATCGAGGAATATCAAATCCCTTTTCAACAGATCAAAGCTATAAAAAAGGGGGCTGACTTCGAGTGTGAATCAGGTGAGATCATTCCTAATGCGGAATTGACCCTAGCGCCGAAGCCAAGAAGAGCTTATGCCTATTGTAGTGATACAGCTTATTTTGAAGCTATCATCCCTCAAATACAAGCTGTTGACCTGCTTTACCATGAAAGCACTTATTTAGAAGACATGACCCATTTAGCTGCTGAGCGGGGACATGCGACAGCAAAAGAAGCCGCAAGGATAGCCTTTAAAGCTCAAGCTAAAAAATTATTAATCGGACATTTTTCTTCCCGCTATGCTGATTTAAGTGGCTTTGAAAAAGAAGCACGTGACGTATTCCCTAATAGCTTTTTAGCACTTGAAGGCAAAACCTTCAACATAAATAATTCCTGAAGCCCATGTTGGATATTTTGTATAGAGATGAACACTTCATTGCCATTAATAAGCCGCCTGGTTTATTGGTTCATCGCACTAAAATCGCAGCTGATGTCAATGAATTCGCTATACAAAAGCTAAGAAACCAAATTAAGCAGAGGGTAAATGCGATCCACCGATTAGACCGACCTACTTCTGGTATATTATTGTTCGCCTTCCAAAAGGAAGGGGTGGCAAAAATGCAAGCTAAATTCAAGCAACAAGAAATCAAAAAGGAATACCATAGCATTGTTCGTGGCTATGCGACAGCACATCAAATCATAGATTCCCCTTTAAAACAGAAATACGGAAAGGACATTCAAGAGGCATTGACAGAATACCATTGTTTAGCACAAATTGAAATACCCTTACAAATCGGCAGGTTCGACACAGCCAGATACAGTTATTTATCCGTTGAGCCGCATACAGGTAGAACACATCAAATACGAAGGCATTTAGCTGGAATAAATCACCCGATTTTAGGGGATAAAAAACATGGGGATCGCAGACACAATAGAGAGATGCGCATTCACTATAAAGTAGACCGATTGTTACTTCACGCCCGTAGTCTGCAATTCAAGCACCCTTATACCCAAGAGCTGGTTGAAATCACCGCCCCTCTCCCTTCGCTTTATATAAAACTTTGTGATGCCTTTGATTGGAAAGGTATTGTCAGTAGTGATGATCGTGCTTCGATAGAACAATAAGTTCCTGTTCGGTGCGCAAGGGATAGGAATGGAAATGAGCCTGCTAAGGAGCG
>JAHDGT010000344.1 GCA_020631675.1 Bacteroidota bacterium | reverse complement strand
GAGGCATTCTCATCAGTACCGATGGCCCGCATGAGAACGTACTAAAATTCAAGCCGCCTATGTGTTTCAGCATGGAGAACGCTCGTTTTTTCGTAGCACAGCTTAGTGAGATAATGGCGCTTGTTTGATCTTAAGTACCCGCACTTTTAATGTGCTAATAAATTTAATAATGGCGCATACCCGCAATAAAAAGCTGGCGTAAGCCAGTGCTTAAAAATCGGTATACAGCACGATTCTTATGTCTTGCGTCTTATGTCTTGCGTCTGAAAGCGCCAGCTTTCTACTGCGTGTACCGGGCTATCCGTTCAAATTCCCCGCCTGCCTGCTGCTGTTTGGCAGGGCTAAAAATGGCTACCTCTGGGCCGCCTTTTTAGCCCGCCAAACAGGGCGCATTCAGTCGGCTCATTACCACTTCTATCCCTTGCGCACGGTCAATGTGACAATTCTCAATTTGAAAATTTGAAAATGCTTGTTTCAAGAAATTCTAATTTTGAAATTCATTTCACTTCAGCACGAAATCTTACGTCTTGATGATCAATGACTCACTATATCATCAACCACTTCCCCATTAAAAAAATGGGGGTATTGGGCTTTTAATTCCGCTACGAAAAGATCGTAGGGCATATCATCAAACTCACCGTGGAATTTCAGGTATTCCATATAGCCGCTTTTACTTTTACTTTCGCTCTCGTATTCGTGGAAGATGGAATCTTCTCTGCCGTTGAATTCTAGCGGACTGACGCCCATTCTTTCACAGAGTGTTTGATTGAACACAGGGGTACATTTCACCCACTTCCCTTCTAAATACAAACACACATAACCGTGAAAGGCGAATACATCAGACCGTAAAAGATCAATGAATTTCTGAGTCGATAAATGATTTCTCACATTGGCGAAGCCCAAGGCACTGGGTATGCCTAATGCTCTGGCGGTCGCCGCCATTACCCACCCTTTCTCTATACAATACCCACTTTTACGCGCCCAGACCACATCGGCACGCATATTTTCTTTTTGAAGATCAATATTATAAGGGTCATACCTGATCTCATCTCTCACCCTATAGTATAGGTGAATCGCTTGTGCGATAGCATCATCTCCAACAGCCGCTCTAACTGAATCTGCCAATGCTATAATATCGGGATGCTCACTATTCAGATAGTGGGTGGAACATAAGTAATTTTCCATAGCGGTAAGATAGGTATTAGACCGACGAATGGCAATGTACATAGCACTCCTGTTTATTTATTACCTTTAGTAATAAGATAAAAGTTGAACAAAAGCTTGCGCCAAAGCAAACTTTCAATTAATTTTGAAAGTATTGAAACTTAAATTTACTATGGGAAATATTTTAAGCTTACTGTTTTCGCCAAAAGGTAAAGTAGATCGATTACGGTATTTTCTGGCAGGTCTGATTCTGTTTTTCATCAAGTACAATTTTGATCGTGTCATTGCTGAAGTTTTCTTTGATGTGCAATGGTTCATAGAGTATTATATCCGCCAGCCGGATTATGTGAATGCACAGGGAGAACTACCTGAAAAATTCCAGCACTTTTACCTTTTCTTATTGGCAACCGCTATTCCATTCATCTATATGGGGGTGGTATTGACCATTAAGCGATTGCGAGATATAGGCATGACCGCTTGGGCGAGTTTATTGTTCTTCGTTCCCTTCATTAACTTATTGTTCTTTGCTATTCTTTCTGTATTGCCCAGCAAACTTTCTGAGCAAGAAACTGTTGAAAGTCGGCAGGAGTTTATCGGGCGCTTGATACCTGAGAGTAAGTTTGGTGCAGCATTATTATCAGTGGGTATAGTGAGTGTGCTGAGTACACTATTAATGGTGCTTTCGGTACAGTACTTAGAAGATTATGGCTGGGGCGTTTTCGTAGGTATTCCGTTTTTCATTGGCTTTGCTGGTGCTTTATTGTACGGCTATCATGAAGAGCGTACTTTGGGCGAATGTGTGAGTGTTGGAAGCATAGGCGTACTATTCATGTTCGCTTTGTTGCTGGTCATTGCTTTAGAAGGGGTGATCTGTTTATTGATGGCGGCTCCTATGGCTTTTCCCATTGCTTGGCTGGGCGCGATCGTGGGCTATTATGTGCAGAAAGACAGTCCGGATGTACAAGTGACCCCGGTAATTGTTGCCCTGCTGGTGACCATTCCCGCATTAATGGGTTTAGAGGATCAGGATGATCGTCTGGCTCCCCTGATCCCTGCTACTACGGAAATCGTAATAGATGCCCCGCCAGAAGTGGTTTGGGAAAATGTAGTGACCTTCGCCCATATTGAGGAAGAACCGGATTGGTTTTTTAAAACGGGCTTAGCTTATCCTACACATGCGACCATTGAAGGGACTGGTGTAGGCGCGGTGCGGCACTGCATGTTCACTACCGGCCCTTTTGTTGAGCCGATCACGGTTTGGGACGAGCCTCATTTGCTGAAGTTCTCCGTAGCGCAACACCCGCCTGCTATGGAGGAGTGGAATCCGTTCTACTCCATTCATACGCCACATATTCACGGCTATTTCGAATCGCAGGAAGGGCAGTTTTTATTGACGGATCTGGGCGATGGAAAAACGCATTTGGCGGGTACGACCTGGTACCGCCACAATGTATGGCCGAATATGTACTGGAAGCCCTGGAGTGATCTGATCTTACACCGCATTCACGATCGGGTACTACGACATATTAAGCGGCAGTCGGAAGGAGATTCAATTTGAAAATTTGGCAATGAGCCAATTTGAAAATTCTCACATTAGCTTGCGCGAGGGATAGGAGTGGTAATGAAGCCGTTGAATGCGCCCTGTTTGGCGGCGTACGAAAGCGACCTCGCGAAGCTCTTTGTACGCCTGCCAAACAGCAGCAGGCAGCGGCTGAATTTTAACGGATAGCCCGGTGACCTGCCGTAGGCGGGCACGCGCCCTTAAAAACAATCTTATCTTTGCTATTGACGCCCAATAAAAAATAAATCACCTCAAGTGAAGAAGAAAACGGCTACGCGAAAAAAGGAAGTACAATTGGAGAGTTTGGACCCTCGCCAGCACATCATTATTAAGGGAGCGAGGCTGCACAATTTGCAAAATGTGGATGTGGCGATACCTCGTAATAAGCTGGTGGTGGTAACGGGGGTGAGCGGCAGTGGTAAATCTACACTGACCATTGATACTTTGTATGCCGAGGGGCAGCGCAGATACGTGGAGAGCTTGAGTTCTTATGCCCGACAGTTTTTGAGCAGAATGAACAAGCCGGAGGTGGATTACATCAAAGGAATCAGTCCGGCGATCGCGATCGAGCAGAAGGTGATCACGCGCAGCTCACGATCTACGGTGGGCACGCTGACCGAGCTGTATGATTACCTGCGTATTTTGTTCGCGCGTTGTGGGGATACGATATCTCCGATCAGCGGTAAAAAGGTGAGTAAGCACAGTGTGACGGATGTGGTGAATCACGTGCTTGAACTGGAAGAAGGGGCAAGGGTATTGCTGCTGATCCCTTTTAAGCGACGGGAAGGACACGACTTGGTGCAGGAGCTGAATATCATTTTACAGAAGGGTTTTACGCGTTTACAATTAGCAGGAAAAACCCATAAAATAGAGGCGGTTTTAGAGGATGAGGACTTGATCAAAACGCTCTCTAAAGCCTATCAAAAAACAAAATCAGGGGAAGAGGATGCGGTCAAGGGTGCTTATGTGCTGATCGATCGTATTGTGGTGAAAAAAGAAGAAGAAAAAGCGCGAGAAGAGTTGATGATGCGGGTGGGTGATAGTGCGCAGATCGCTTTTGATGAGAGTGCTGGAGACTGTATTGTGCAAATCATGGATGGGGAAGCAAGCCCCTTCAGCAATAGATTTGAGCTGGACGGGATGAAGTTTGAAGAACCGACGCCGCAGCTGTTCAATTTTAATAGTCCGTTCGGGGCTTGTAAAAAATGTGAGGGCTTTGGCATGACCATCGGGATCGATGATAATCTGGTTTTTCCGGATGAAACTTTGTCGGTTTATGACAAGGCGATCGCGCCTTGGCGGGGGGAGAAAATGAGTTGGTGGAACCAGCAGCTGGTCAAGAAAAGTCACCATTTCGATTTTCCGATCCACAAGCCTATTTATGCATTGAGCGAGGTGGAGCGACAGTTATTATGGACTGGCAATCAATACTTTGAGGGTTTGAATGCCTTTTTTGAAGAATTGCAGCAGCAGTCGTACAAGATCCAATACCGGGTGATGTTGTCTAAGTACAGAGGGCGCACTTCTTGCAAAGATTGCATGGGCAGTAGGATCAGAAAAGATGCCCAATATGTGAAGTTAGACGGCAAGCATTTATTGTCATTACTGGGGCTGCCGATCAAAGAGTTGCGACAGTTTTTCTTGAACATCAATTTGACGGCACATCAACAAGAGATCGCCAAACGTTTGCTGGTTGAGATCAATAAACGCCTGGAGGTGATGGATGATATTGGCTTGGGCTATTTGACCCTAAATAGAGCTAGTAATACGCTAAGTGGCGGAGAAACCCAGCGCATCAATCTGACCCGTACCTTGGGCAGCAACCTCACCAATAGCATGTACATACTCGACGAGCCGAGTATTGGTCTGCACCCCCGAGATACCCAACGTTTGATTAAGGTATTGCGCAAACTGCGCGACCTGAAAAACACCGTGATCGTAGTAGAACATGAGGAAGAAGTGATCCGTGCGGCCGACTATCTGATCGATATGGGTCCGCATGCGGGACGATTGGGCGGTGAGGTGGTTTTTCAAGGAGAGCCAGCGGCATTAAAAGCCGATTCTAAGAGTTTGACAGCGGATTATCTCTTGGGCAATAAAGCGGTGGAGCTTCCTAAGCAGAGACGAGAAAGTCAGTATAAGTTACGAGTAGAAAATGCGACCCTGAATAACCTACAAAACATCACGGTAGATTTCCCACTGAATGCGATCAGTGTGGTATCTGGGGTGAGTGGGTCAGGTAAAACCACCTTAGTAAAGGATATTTTATACCCTAGCCTGCGTAAGGCGCTAGGCTCTTCTAGTGCGGCTGTGAAGAATGGCATTTTAAGTGGTGATATGAAGCGACTACATGAAGTAGAGCTGATCGACCAGAACCCTTTAGGTAGGTCTTCCAGGTCTAATCCGGTGACTT
>JAHDGT010000343.1 GCA_020631675.1 Bacteroidota bacterium | reverse complement strand
GACTTTTTCGAGATCATTTGATAGATAAGAATCTAATTTTTAACTACTATTTAAGTCTTTGATTATAATTGATTTGTGCTTTTTGCTTGCTTTCTTCTATGATGCAGTGATTTGAGATTATCTTCGTAGTCTATTCTTCTCTCATAAATGATAGAATTATGCCATTGATTAAGAAGGTTCGTGATTTTGAACCGCAGTTGGGTGCGAATTGCTACTTAGCAGAAACGGCGACTTTGATCGGACAGGTTCGGGCTGGTGATCAATGTAGCTTTTGGTTCAATACAGTGGTGCGCGGAGATGTACATGAAATCAATATTGGAGACCGAGTGAATGTACAAGATGGTGCGATCATACATTGTACTTACCAAAAAGCACCTACGAATATTGGTAATGATGTATCCATCGGGCATCGAGCGATCGTACATGGATGCACGATTCAGGATAATGTTTTGATCGGAATGGGGGCGATCGTGATGGATCATGCCGTGATAAAATCGGGTAGTATTGTGGCCGCGGGAGCGGTGGTTTTACAAAATACGGTGGTAGAATCAGGCAGTATTTATGCGGGTGTACCTGCCAAAAAAGTGAAAAATATCAGTCCGGAAATGTTCGCGGGAGAAGTACAGCGGATCGCTAAAAATTACATTATGTATGCTTCCTGGTTTCAGGAAGGGGAGTGATTTTGTGAAAAATAAGGGCGACCATTAAGGTCGCCCCTGCAAATATTTTTATTCCGGGCGTAGATCAATACTCACTTCGCTATCCCAATTTCCTTTAATGACGATGGGTTTTTCATTGGAGAAGGTGTATTCTGCTGCTCTTTTTTCTGCCCAGCTACCAGGATCCCACAGACCATTTTGGTTATCATCTTGAATGATTTTTAGGTCGTATTCTCCTTCATTGAGGTATTTGATGGTGAGCTTATCTTCGGTGATCGGCAGTGTTTTCAGTCGTTTACCCCGCTTGTCGAATAGCTGGAAAATATAGTTTTTATCTGGAGAGTAATTCGGGAAGCTCAGCATTAAAGTACCGTAGTCACGTAGTAGGGGAGTGCGGAGCAATCTGAAAATCTCTTCATTATACAAGCCGTAAAAATCAACCAGCGCACTGTCTTCAAATAGTAAATCATAGGGGGTATCCGCTTTCCAATCGTAATCGATGGTTAGGATTTTGCTTGATTTATCCCTGTCTAAACGGATGATATTACTTAGATCAATAGGCTTATCCTTTTCTAAGAGACTGATTTTGTCCAGCTTTATTTCTCGAATGGGATGGTTGAAATTGAAGGTAACAGGTCTTTTGATATCGACTTTACTCTCTCCTCTACCCCCTCTGAAGTTGGTAGTGTACTTGATTTTCTGCAATCGTTTGCGCTCGATCAGCTGTTTAAAAGTGAGCGTATCTACCTGATCAATGATCGGATTACTGAGAATGATACTGATCTCTTCAGTGGCGATATCATTGAACCAGACGTTCAGACTGTCTTTGGTGGGGTTGATGTGTATGAATAAAGAGTCTTCGGAATAGCTTTTGTCGAGTATTTCTACCAGCAGGGTGTCTTGTGGTAGATTGTAAAAGACCTCTAAACGTCCGTAGGCACGGTTGTTTTTATCAACGATCTTGGGCAGTGCCTTACCCTCATTGAACAGTCGTAATTGAATATCCGGGTGTCCTTCTAGGTCGCCATCTTCACTTAAAGTAACAAAACCTGGTGCGAAAGCGATGTTTTCATTGGGTAGGTCGTAGTATAAATTTCCATTTTTATCTTCTACAGCTACCAATAGATACTCACCCGCACGGACGTGTTTGATGTGAAAATGCCCTTCTTCATCAGTCCTACTGGCATAGAGGGGAGGGCTGCTTAAGAATAGACTATCTGGTGTAATGGGGTATAAACCTACGATTACTTTTTCAACGGCTTTATCTGTATCTGCCATACTTACCTCTCCGTGAACCATTGCTGAATCCAGCTTTTCTCCCGTAGCAAAAGTATAGACCAACTCTCCTAAGGGATTGCCTTCGGTGAGGTCTTTAATGCTTTCTCCGAAATCTATGGTATAGGTCGTGCTGTCTTGAAGTTCTTCCTTGAACTGTATGATGAGTTGTTTACCCTTTAATTTAAAGTCGGGTCGCTCTGCCAAAGGAGGGGAGATGATGATCTGTTCGAACTCATTTTCCAAAGTGACATACTCATCGAACTGTAGTTTGATGGTTTTGTCTTTCATATTGGTACTACCAGAAGCGGGTTCCGACTCCAATATTTTGGGCGGGGTCTTGTCTTCCGGTCCGCCTGTAGGGCTTACTCTATTGGCGCAAGCGGTAGATAAGAGGAAGTGTAAGCCTAAATAGCAAACTAATAGTACAGGGGCGTTAAAAGCACTGTAAAGGCTGTTTATAAGTGTGTTGATATTGTTCATTTAAAACTGACTATCAATTAATTAACAGCTGTTAATTGAATGTTTACTTTAAATAAAATGCTCACAAACCGAACGATTAGCACTTGTGCTATTCGAGAGACATTTTTAGCGACCTAAATGCACCATTAGTACCGTAATATCTGCTGGAGAAACCCCGCTGATGCGACTGGCTTGACCCAATGTAGTTGGTTTTACGGTGCTTAGTTTATCTCTTGCTTCAGCACTTAAAGAGCTAATGGCGCGATAATTAAAGTCGCTATGCAGTTTGAAGTTTTCCAAACGCGACATTTTTTCGACCATCTCCTGCTCTTTTTCGATGTAGCTATCGTATTTCGCATGGATGGCGACCTGCTCTTTGGCATCATCCGTGAAGTTTTTCAGGGCTTCATGAATGATAGGGCTGCGCTCTAAATCGCTTAAATCTAACTGCGGGCGTAATAATAAGCTAAAAGCTTTAACCCCCTGCTTGAGCGGATGCGTGCCTTTTTCTGCCAAAATACCATTCACATCCTCTGGTTTCACGCTGAGTTTTTTGAGGATTTTCATCATCTCATCTGTCTCATTGCGCTTGCGATTTACCTTTTCTAAACGTTCATCATTGGCTAAACCGATGCGGTGACCGATAGGAGTAAGCCTTAGATCAGCATTATCCTGACGTAGTAAGATGCGGTATTCAGCACGAGAGGTGAACATGCGGTAAGGCTCTTTTGTGCCTTTATTGATGAGGTCATCTATCAAAACACCGATGTAAGCATCTGCTCTACTAAGTACGACCGCTTCCTCTTCGACTACTTTTTGGTGGGCATTTATACCCGCCATTAGTCCTTGACAAGCCGCTTCTTCATAGCCTGTAGTACCATTTATTTGCCCGGCGAAGAATAAATTCTCCACCAATTTAGTCTCTAAAGAGTGCTTCAATTGTACGGGCGGGAAGTAATCATACTCGATGGCATAGCCCGGACGGAACATTTTAGCGTTCTCGAAACCGGGTATTTTACGCATGGCATCATACTGAACATCCTCTGGTAAAGAGGTGGAAAAGCCATTGACGTATATCTCTACGGTATTCCAACCCTCTGGTTCTACGAATATCTGGTGTCTATCGCGCTGTGCGAAACGGTCTATTTTGTCTTCAATGGAAGGGCAGTAACGAGGACCTAATCCTTGAATGCGACCATTGAACATAGGAGAGCGGTCGAAACCATTCTTTAAAGCTTCGTGTACTTCGGGGTTGGTGTAGGTTATCCAGCAAGCACGTTGTACTTCAGGAATACTAGTGTCTGTATAAGAGAATTTAGAAGGGGAGGGGTCACCTTCTTGTTCTTCCATTTTACTGAAATCTAAACTTCTGCCGTCCACTCTGGGGGGCGTACCGGTCTTCATTCTGCCACTTTCAAAGCCTAAAGCCTGTAGTTCCGCGGTGATTCCTGTGGCTGCTCTTTCACCAGCACGCCCCCCACCGAAGTTCTTATCCCCTATATGAATGAGTCCGTTCAGGAAAGTTCCGTTGGTTAAGACCACGGTTTTAGATGGGATTTCTAAACCTAAGCCAGTTTTTACGCCTACTACTCTCCCATCTTTTACGAGTAAACCCGTTACCATTTCTTGCCAGAAATCAATATTCGGGGTTTGTTCCAGCATATTTCTCCACTCTGCGGCGAACATCATGCGGTCGTTTTGTGTGCGCGGACTCCACATGGCCTGTCCTTTAGAGCGATTCAACATTCTGAATTGAATCATGGAACGGTCGGAAACGATACCTGAATATCCTCCGAGCGCATCTATTTCACGTACGATCTGACCTTTAGCTACGCCTCCCATTGCTGGATTACAGCTCATTTGTCCTATAACCTGCATGTTCATGGTGGCTAATAAAACCTTTGAACCCAGATTAGCTGCGGCTGCTGCGGCTTCACATCCAGCATGTCCGCCCCCTACTACTATGACATCGTATTCTTTGAACATTCTCTTGTTCCTTTATTCTTCGTTTTCAAAGACAATTACAAAGGTACGAATACCGAAGATCCTTTGTCTTTGTTCTGTATCTACTACAACTTTTTACTCTTAGATGTTTCACGTGAAACATGATTTGGGAATACAAGTATTTAAAATTGGGGTGTTAGATGCATTCAATGCGTCTCTACATTGGGTGTTTTGATTTGAACGAGCCTAAGAATGTTTCACGTGAAACATGAAATGGTGTTGAATTCTGAATGGATTCATGAGATCAAGATTCAAAATTGGGGTGTTAGATAGATTCAATGTGCCTCTACAATGGTTTGGATTGCTTGGTATAAGGCTTAGATGTTTCACGTGAAACATGGAATTACTCACCTATTGTCGATGGATTTACATCCATCGCTTTGATATTCCGTCCCTTTGGGACTCTGAGCTATGTTTTAATAATACACGTTTTTGATTTGAGTTGGGGTATTAGATAGATTCAATGTGCCTCTATAATGGAGTGTTTTGATTTGAACGAGCCTAAGAATGTTTCACGTGAAACATTCTTAGGAAGTACAAGCATTCAAAATTCAAAACTGATACATTCAAAATTAGATTGTACGCAAGGGATAGCAGTGGTATTAAGGGTGCTGAATGGCGAGTGAGTGCGCCTATTGCGGGGGCGGCCCAGAGGTAGCCACCGCAATAGGCAGCAGCGAACCGCCAGGCAGTGCGCTTAATAAGAACGGATAGCCCGACCACGCAGTTAAGGCTTGCGC
>JAHDGT010000003.1 GCA_020631675.1 Bacteroidota bacterium | reverse complement strand
GCAGTTAAGGCTTGCGCCTTTTGAGACTCGAGACATGAGACTCGAGTACCGAGACTTCTGATAATTGGTCAAATTTATCCGAATGGTTTGAGCAAGTCTTTATTGCGTGGATGCGCCCAAAATATGTTAAAAAATAAAACGGTATAATAAAATTCTAATGTGGACAGTTAGGGGGTAGTGAAAATTGTTTGTCCTTCAAAAAAAAACAGAGATGCGTAAGACACTCCTATTGTGTGCAATTTTGATATTGCTTGTTGCTGGCTTTACTCAATGTGCGAAAGAGCTTCCTGAAAATGAAGAAAACCCAAATGCGGGTGATGAATATCCAAGTTCTGTAACGGACATAGATGGCAATGTTTATGAGACCGTGAAAATCGGGGAACAGCTTTGGATGCGTGAGAATTTAAAAACGACCACACTGAATGATGGTCAGCTCATTAATGAATATGCTTTCACGGGAGACTGGGCGGAGGAAGAAGTAAATGCTTTGCCTTACTATCAATGGGCGGATCTGACCGATCTGAGTGGTTTATATGTGGAAGAGCGCCCCTCGGATTTTTATGGTGCGATGTACAATGAGACGGCCATAACATCTAGCAGATTAGCACCCGAGGGCTGGCGTATTGCCACTTATGAAGACTTTATTGAGCTGGAAGGATTCTTATCTGATCAAGGTCATTTAGATGAAGAAGCGAGAGCTTTAAAAACGAGTTTCGGCTGGAACAAGCTGGTTAAAAATGGACGAGACGCAGTAGGCTTCCATGCTTTACCAAATGGGTTTATTTCTAGTGAATTTGAACCTACGCCTTCACAATTCATCGCTACTTGGGCAACAACGGATGTGGATGCCGCAGGCAATAGAATGTATGTGAGTTTGTTTGACAGGGATACGATGCTCTTTGTTTATAACCCACAAATTTTTGGTGGTGGGGTACGATGTATTAAGGAGTAGCCTCTTGTTTTTTTTGCATTAACAGCACGCGATACTCTATATTGACAAGCACAAAGATGATCACAATTTCCAGTACGAAATAGAGCATGCCCAGGTCTGTTAGGCGTTCTTGAAAATCGAATAGTAAAAAGGCAGTGCCGCAACAATAGAATAGGTTAAGGATCATGATCCCCCATAGTAATGGCTTCCAGTTTTTAAGGGGAACGATATAAGAAGTAAAAGAATAAATGGCGAAGCAGCCTGCTATGATCGCCAAGCCATTTAATACATATACCGGCATTCCGATATGATCTTTCAGAGCGGTCAGTACCACTCCTATCATGAAAGCGGTTAACAATGCGCCTAGTCCATCAAAAAGAAAAACTCGTTTGGGGTTTCTCTCAAAAATTTCGATAAATTGTTTCATGATAGGCTATTGCTATTAATGAGGTAGTTTAAGTCGTTAGATCATCAATGGCAACTCTTGCCGAACGGGCAGCGGTGTGAACCGAACTCCAGTCGCTACCATCGGTATAAGAGCAACCTGCGAAGTATAGTTTACAATCGACCGGGTCATCTAATTTGCCTACTCTTAGCCAGCTTTCCTGATCGGTGACATAGGCTGCTCTGATGTAGGGTTCGTTTTGCCAGTTCTGGCTAATGTGTTTGATGTAGTTGGGCGTAGCTTGTCCGTCGTAGATCTCATCTAACTCGCTCAGGATAAAGTTTTTGAGTTCTTCATCCGTCATAGCGCTGAATTCCGCGGCTGGTTTACCTACTGAGAACAAACCCAAGATATTCTGCTCCGTATTTTGCCCGAAAGCCACATCGTAATACATTTTTTGCCCGTCTTTGGGCGGACTGATATTGAAGTAAGTAGCAGTATGGTAGAATTGTTCTGAAAACTCGAAGAATGCTTTGAAGCCTTCCCAGACGGTCAAGTTATTAAGTGCTTTGGTTTTGCTATTGGGCAACTCAGGTTTGAAGTTGATGTCGCCATCTTGTAGGATCTTTACAGGCACGGAAATGACCACTCGATCAGCTGTATACATCCCATTGGAGGTGGTGATACTGATTTGATCCCCAGAATAATCAATGGCTTGTACTACGGTAGTATAGTTGATCTTTGCTGCTACTGCGGGTACGATATAAGTTTCAAAGAAATTGTACCAAGTGGAATTGACGAATTTGCGGTCAGTATCCTGCATAGGAGATTCATTGAGGGTGCCATTGTCCCACTCTGCCTCTATATCTAATGAGCTATAGCCTATCGTTTCAATATCAACCGTTACGCTTTCATCATTCACGATCTCATCAAAAATGCCTTGATCGGTATGCTGCCATTCCGCCCCCATTGGTATGGGGAAATCGGCAAATTCAGTATTGATCTTCATTCTACCACCGTAGACCGCCGAAGCTTCTAAAATTTCATAGTCTATGCCTCGCTGCTCTAGTAAGTAAGCCGCAGACAAACCACCAGCGCCTGCACCAATGATGATGACTTTGCCGTCGAAATCGCTATTATCACAATTATCATTGCAGGCACTCATCGCACCCATCATAGGTAGACCGATACCGAGCGTGGTGCAGACTTGCAGGAATTCTTTTCTGGTCATTTCAGCTATACATTACTTCAATGCTAAGTTACGCATGTTCTGTATACGCTGAAAGATACTCTCCTTATACTTGGCACTGATAGGAATGATATTGCCTTCGATCCATATTTTGGAACTAGCGTATTTTTCGATTTTTGTAATATTGACAATATAAGAACGGTGACATCTGACGAAAGTAGTCTCATCCAGCATAGTCAGTAATTCACCCAATGTATATCTACAAATATATTTCTGAGTCGTGCAAACCACTTCAAGATAGACATGATCAGATTTAATAAATAGCACCTCATTCAGTTTGATACGCTGAATTTCCGCACCAACTTTAAGATCAACAAAATCATTGCTTTCTTCTTTATTATATTTTTTATTTGCGGTCAACTCGATGGTTGACCACAATGTTTCTTTTGATATGGGTTTGGTGATATATCCAGCAGCTCCAGATAACATAGCTGACTGGATGGTCTTGGCATCAAACTGTGAGGAGAGAATCACATAAGGAATATTCTGCCTGCTATTTTGAAGGTAATTAGCGATATCAATGCCCGATTTCTCTCCATACAGGCGAACATCTAATAAGACAATATCGGGTTTAGATTCCTTCAAGGCTTCAATAGCTTCTTCATAAGAGATAGCGATTCCAACGACAGCATGTCCGCGTTCTAAAAGGTAAAGTTTTATAGTTTCCGCGATCAATAACTCATCTTCGACTATTAGAACATTGATGCTTTTCATAAGGGTGAAATGATTTTTTCTTTGAAGGCAAGCGTAAAGTGCGCCCCATCAGAATTGTAAGAATTTGATTTCCCTGAAAGTTGTCTGGAAAGACTATTAATGATAGTGAAGCCCATACCTACCTTATTCGCACTGAAATGTCCATCTGGATAGCCAATGCCGTTATCATGGTAATGCATATAGTACATCTCCCCACTTTTAATCAAATCAAAGTAAATACTAAGGTGCTCTGCATCAGGATTATATTTGACAGAATTACTTAGTAATTCCGACCAAATTAAACCCAAAGGGGTAATGGTTTCAAGATTTAAACTAATATCGCCAATATTATGATCAATCACAATATTTCTTTTTGATATGAGTAATTTATAGTTATTTAGTAAGTCCGTACAATACAGGCGCACATCAATTTTATCAAATTCTTTTGAATTATATAGCTGCTCATGTATTAGCGCGATACTATTAATTCTTTGACTTGGCATATCAAGAATCTCCGCATATTCATCATCGGACAATCTCGATTTTTGCAAGGCCAACAGGCTTATAATTAATTGTAAGTTATTTTTGATTCTGTGATGTACTTCACTGAGTAAGGTAGATTGATAGTTATATAGCTTCTGTAGTTCATCATACTGTTTACTTATGGTTTGAGTTTGCTCTTGAATTTTATTTTTCTTTCTGTTATTCATAAAGTATAAGCGTAACAAGAGTAGAGTCACACCACTTAGTAGAAACAAACCGATAAATAAACGTCGATTTTCCTTTTTAGCTGCCTCTATTTTTTCTTTTTCTTCGCTGATCGCATTCTCGAGTATGAGTCCGTTGATCTGCTCTTGATTAACCACCTGACCAAATAGATTTGAATATTCGTTAAAGTCTTTTAATGCTTTAATCAATTCATCTTTATTAGCTGTACCTTCGAATACATCCGCTTTGATTTTGGAAATGATTTTTTTCAACATATAGTATACCTTCGTATTCTCTTTCACCTCCTCTAATTGTTCATTAGAAGTATCTACTATTTCAAGTACTTTCTTGTAGTCCTCTCTACCTAAATACTTCCGAGCCACATTCAGTAACTGAAAAATTGAACCAACAATATCACCTAATGCATAGTACTGTTCTGATGAGCGAATAGCATATTGAACCGAAGCCTCGAAATCATCATTGGTCACAATACCCATTACCAAATTGCCATCGGCCACGGACCTATCATTTCCATACTCTTTACCCAATTCTATGGCTTTTGTAGCATAAACTTTAGCAAGTTCGATGTCCTTATAAATTCTCTGGTAAGAAGACGCTCTTACATAGTATCTGGGTAATTGCTTTACAAAACCAAACTTATCAATGAGCATTTTGGCTTTATCTAAGTTTTCAGCGCATAACTCCGGTCTTGATATGGTTTCGTATACCCTAGCTAATGAGAGCCTTATAGCGACCTCATCATTATATAGCTTATTGGCATCGACGATTTTGACTAACTGATTATAGATTTCAACTGAGGTTTCGAATTTGTATAATAATTCATAAGCATTCGCTCTCATAGATTTTATTCTGACGACTTCAGAACAGTCTACAGCATCATATATCAGTAAGAGGCTATCTGATACTTGAACGACTTGGTTCGGTTGGTAGGCTAATATTAAGCGATGTAAAGAATCCGCATAAACACCTAAACCTTCCTTTTCACAGTTATCTGAACTTGTCCGCGCAAGAGAATCACTATGACACGTAAAACATAGACAAAGCAAAACCATTGCTTTAGTTATCAATGTGTTAGAAAATCGTTTAAGGAGGAACATCAAATTAAATCACTGTCTGAGAACAATGTAAGGCAAATCACATTAGCTTACAAAAATACGGCATATGAGGTGATTTAAAGTTTTAAATGAAAAAATGTGGGGCAATCAATTAGTCATTGACGGTTTGGCAATAGGAGTCGGGAACGAATCGAATTTGCCCCACACTGGACATTACTTCATCACTTTTATCTTATAGGTATGCTATAAAGTCGTACTCTTCCTAAACTAAACAAACCATCTATTGAATGGGTACTTTTTGGGGTCAAATGTTACGAATACCCCTTTTTATGTGCCGAATTCACTTTTTCTGTGCTTAACAGAAACATAATAATCTCCTTTCAATAGGGGTACATTATCACTTGAGTTCAAATCACTGGCCAATAAGACATCAGATTTAAATCCCCTATCGATTAACTCTTGTCCGGAACCACAGTTCATGAGTACTTCATCCAGATTGGTTTTCATTGCATCAAAAACCGCTGCTGCATATCTACTTTCTACAGATAAAGTCAACTCATCTTTTAGCTGGTCAATAACAGCTCCAGCTCCAATTAAGTCCTCGAAAGCAACTCTTAAACTACCGTCTGGCCATTTTTCACCGGCAGCAATGACTGTAACCTTGTCTCCTATGCTTTTAGCATACTGAGCTACTGCTTTCGCATTGCGTAGACAAGCACAAAGTGTGGGTATTGCGGCAGTTTCTAAAGATAAAGTAGCGCCATTAGGAGAGGGTAATACTAAACTTGTAGCAGCTTCGATTTTTATTAGTGAAGTTGGAGATAGAGAAAGTCCGTGTTCTAGTGTTCTTGGTCCAGCCAGTACTGCTCCTTTTTGAATAGCATAGGTTTTAGCGGTTTCATCTTTATACCTATATGGAAAAACCTTTGCTCCTTTGGCGGTTGCTATATCAACAGCTGTAGAAAATGAAAGTATATCGATAATGATGATCACATCGGAACCTGCTAAAAGCTCACGGAGTCCGTTTATTCCCCATTCTAGTCGGACATCAAATTGCTGTTGTTTATTCCAAGTAGCTATTGATTTCATAATGCTAATGATTCGGGTGATATAGCTTACTTTTTCGATTTCTTATAGCTATAATAGTCCCCTTGCTCAAGTTGATGGAATGCCTCTGCCAGTTTTTCTGGTCCAATGGTAAGTTTGCGCTTATCCAGATCTATCCAAGCACCTAACAAACTGACCTGAGCGCACTTTACTCCCTCTTGGTTGAAGATCTCATGATGTAGTACCCAACGAGAAATGTCTTCACGTAACTCACCTTTCAAAATATTGATCGTGATGGTATCATTAGCTTTCAGCTCACGGATGAAAGAGCATTCTTCTTTGAAAATGATCGGACCGATACCTAAATCTTCTAGCTTTTGAACGCTAAATCCAAAGTCATCAAAAAATCGAATGCGGATATGTGCTCCATAATCATAATAAGCGGAATGTCTTACGTGTCTATTGGGATCACAATCTGACCATCTTACTGCTATTTGTTTCTCGTATATCATCAGAACGAAACTCTTTGATTGAAGCTGCGAATGTAAGGGATCAAGAGCATTTAAAGCAGGTCTCGTACCCGTTCATCTGACTGACCATAACTAACGAAACGAACATCTAAAGGTAGGTCTTGATAGATATGTATTGCTCTTTTGATCGCATCTTGTATCCAGTTGGTTCTATTCCCGAATGCGCCCCCTCCTACCAAAGTTAGAAACAAGCGTTCACAGGCTGTACGATGGTAGTTGATCGCTGCGACTCCAAAAGTAGCTTCTTTTAAAACACAAAAGGTTCCCATGCGCTGCGCAAGGGATAGGAGTGGTATTAAGGGTGCTGCATGGCGAGTGAGTGCGCCTATTGCGGGGGCGGCCCAGAGGTAGCCACCGCAATAGGCAGCAACGAACCGACAGGCAGTGCGCTTAATAAGAACGGATAGCCCGGTGACCGCAGTGAAAGCTTGCGCTTTTTAGACTTGAGACATGAGACTCGAGTAGAGAGACTTTCGTGCTGTATACCGATATTTTTCCAGCCTGCTAACGCAGGCTTTTATTGCGGGCATGCGCCATGATTTATCAAATCAAATCACTTAAAGCGGTTTCCAGATTTTCGTACTTAAAATCATAGCCATCATTCAGGAGGCGGGCAGGTTTGACGTACCTGCCGTACAACACCAATTCAGGGTCTGTTTTAAAAAGGTAATGGGCACCCAAACGAATGGCAAAAGCTGGAGCGGCTAAGCCTATTGGCATGCGCATTTTTTTGCGGAGCAGGCGCATGAAGGTCTTATTGGAAACGGGCTCAGGAGCACTGCTGATGTAAACCCCCTCAAAACTTGGATCAATGATCGCTTGGTGGATGATCTCGTTCATATCGTATTCATGGATCCAGCTCATACCTTGCAGACCGTTTCCTGCTCGACCGCCTAACCCTAAACGGACAATTCTTTTTAAAGCGGGTAAGGCACCTCCATTTTTGCCTATGACAAAGCTGGTTCTTAAACATACGCCTCTGACCGAAGCGGGCTTTGCTTCTTTGAATGCTTGTTCCCAGGCTTTGCCGACCGTAGGAGCTAAACCATAGCCAAATGTAGAAGCCTCTGTGCAAACTTGTTTTGGCGGGTCTCCGTAAATATGAGCAGTAGACATTTGGATCCAAATTTTTGGTCCATCATCGATCTCTTTCATGGCTTTGCCGATCGCTTTGGTGGCATCAACTCTTGAGCGAAGTATTTCATCACAATGATCGGGCGTCTTTATACAATCGACCGTTCTACCCGCTAAATTGACTAAGGCTTTTGCACCTTTGAGTGCTTGTACCCAATCGCCAGTATTTACTGCATCCCACTGTTGAAACTCAAATGCAATAGCCGCTTTGGGCTTATTTCTTCCGATGACGATCGGGTAGAAACCTCTTTTTTGGAGATGATCGGCAAGGCTTAATCCGATAAAACCGGTACCGCCGAAAATGAGCACTTTTTCCATGATGGCAAGCTATTTTTTCTTAATAACGACACAAAATAGCTTTAGGTTTCAAAACTTTCAATAAATATTGAAAGTTTATTTTCCTGTAAATAGCTTTCTAATACTCGCACCGAACGCAATGAAGGCCAAAGCGATCACTTTCCAAAATTTTGCGAGAAGAATACCCGCTTTAGCGATCAGACCGGTTTTAGCCAGTACTTTACCGGCGATCAAACCACCTATACCATAAGCAGCAACTTTATCAAGTTTAGGGTCAAAGTCGGCATATTGATGCCCTTCATTAAAATTCACACTATTTAAAATCGGATTGATATTTTCTTTCACTTCTGGGAGAATATCCATTCCTCCAATCACATTTAGTTGTAAAAATCCCTTTCTGCCCAACATTCTGATGTTATAGTTCAAGGTGTTCATTTCCTCTCCCTCAAATTTCAGCTCTTTTGCCCAATGTAGTTTTTTATGTACTTCATCATAAAAAGGTGCTGATGCCCAACCAATCATCTCAACTGTTGGGTATCCCATTGCTTTGCGTTGCTCGTTGGCTGCTTTCGCATCACTTTTCATTTCATTTAGTAGATCATCATAGTCTATGTCTTTCGCATCGTCATCTTTTATGTAGCCATCTTCTAGAAAGGTCATTTCAATAGCATAGGTTTTATCTGCTGTGACCGTGAATTCATCCGGCATAAGCATGCCTAAGGCATATACACCTTCTTCATCATCAAAGGGCGGATTACCCCATATATCAACAAGCACACGACGAGCATCTTTTGCATTCAAATATTTAAAACCGTCGGGTGGCACTAGTTCTGCTCTACCGTTGCCTAATTCTATAACACCTGTTTCGTATTTAAAAGTGGCTTCCAAACTATCAGCAAAGGCTTTGAAAGCTAGTTCCATGGCCGCTAGATCAATTTCTTCAGCAGTAGTTGTTTCCGCTTTATCAGCAAATGCAAGGTTTGTATTAACTAACAAAAGCAGCGCGAATAAGTAGATTCCTAATCTCATGACATAGGTAGTTTTGTACACCAAGCGTATAAAGCGCGAAGTGTATTGTGATGATAAAATCACCAAGTCTACCCGTTAATCGTATAAGTGATAATAGAGTATAGCTTGTTGTATAAGCTATTTTAGTTGATTAGAATATCAACCAGTGAAAATATTACTCCAAGCACAATTTCTGTTTACTCGAATGGGGCGGGAGACCTGATTGTGCGAAGTTAGGGAAACAATTCTTATAAATAAAAACACACAAGGGACTGTCTTATGAATAATCTTAAAGAAACAAATTACTTGAGCACATTATAAGTAGCTCTATACACATTGATAGGGTGATTTTGCTATATGCTCATCAAACTCCTTGCGCTGCAAGAAATCCTGCTAGATTAGAGTAGTACTTTTGAGTAATACCCAATGCGCAAGCGATTAAAATAGCATGCTTGTTCTTCACGCATGAATTCAGTTTTACAGTAATCAATAATACTGAATCTGTTGCTCCATATACCAAACTTTCCCTTCTTCCATCTTTACATTGGTCTGTTTGATCCAATTGCCTTTTTCGTCTAATTCATATTCATATCTCGGTGCGAGTTCCTCCCCTGTTGGTCTGTAAAATGGGTAATCTTTTAAGGATTGAACGCGATGCCCATATTCGTTTTCAATAAGTTGACGAGTTAAATAAGCATTCTTACGTTTAGCGTAATAGCTTCTTTTCACGGATAGCCCTTCATTATTTTCAAGTGGTGTATAAGTAGTGATACGGTTTAAAATCATCGTACCATATCTCATATGCTTGAAATAAGCTAAAAGCTGGCGAGAACCATCTTCAAATTCATCAATGATCAGGATATGATCTAGCCCTTCTTTTGCTGGTTTTGAACGGGGAATATCCTGAAATAAGCTATCACAATCAACCGTCACCGTCGAGATCATCGGCTCCGGAGGTGAGTTGACGAATACCGTTTCACCTTCCGCTCTAGGTGTTCTTTTCAGACGAATTTCCGTGCGTTGATTGT
The DNA here is from genome assembly GCA_020631675.1 of Bacteroidota bacterium. GTDB lineage: Bacteria > Bacteroidota > Bacteroidia > Chitinophagales > UBA2359 > JAHDGT01. Next base: position 19,894 of record JAHDGT010000003.1, on the reverse strand, counting down.
TTTTAGAAATAGTATAGGTCGTTGTGTAATTATTCATGACATTATCCTCAACAACCGTCTGTTCATCCGGGTAAGTGTAAGTGGAATAGTTATCCGCTCTGTATTGTAAGCGAGTCAGTCTGCCTTGTTCATCGTAATATTTTTCTGATTTAGGCTTGGCACTAACGGCTCCTTCTTTACCACTGTGCTCAGTCTGCTTAATATACCTCACTCCTTCTTGAAGCTTGAGGAATTCATATTGGGCGTAAGTCAATGTCTGTGCGCAACAGAACAAAATAGCGATCAGTAAGTACTTCAAAGTATGGTATTTCATAGAATGATTAATCAGGCTAGTAATCAACAAATATATGTACTCTATCCTATAAATCTAATAAGGCTAAGTATGGATTTCCTTCCAAACCCAATAATTTGGCAAAAGCTGGCTCCGTCTTCATCCCACTTTGTTTCAGTGCTATGATCTGTTGTTTGAACGCGGGTCCATGTTCTTGAAGCAATCTATATTCAACCAACATATGCTGATAGGCTCTTTGTTCTTGTGTCGGTATATTTTGTGCGAAAAGCTCGAATTCAAAACCATTGAAGTAAAAAGCAGCTATCGTAGATTCCATACCTTGATATACCGCCTTTGATAATTTAAAATCTTGGTGATGACCAAATGCACGAATGACATCTGATCTGAAAACAGCATGATCCTCACAATGACAAATGATATCCAGGTCACTGTCCGGCAGGTCAATTTCAATGGGTATAGTGCCTGTCAAAATCGGAGCATAAGCTTTAAGTTTCTCAATTACTTTCGATTCTTGTATGGCTTTATATGCTGCTTGCTGGCGAGCATTCCCGTTTTTAAGGTAGTCGATTTGTGTAAAGTCGATCATGTACACAAAATAAAAAAGGCTACCCAAAAAGGGTAGCCTTTGCTAATAGTTCTTCAACTTCTAGTACTAGTGTGTTCAGCTTTATGTGGGCGGTTAAAGCCCTGTTTATATGCTGTTAGATCAGAACTTACCGTTGTTATTTTTGTGCTGATCCGCTGGCATGATGGTCTCGATCACATCCCAGTGCTCAACGATCTGACCGTTCTCTAAGCGGAATAGGTCATAGAAAGACGTGTGATCGCCTTTACCGAATTTACCTTCGCTTACGCTAAGCACGAAGTTGCCCTCACCTAATACCATATGTACTTTCTCGTACTCCATTACCAAACCGTTCTCCGCGAAGTACTGCATAGCCGCACCAAAACCTTCTAAACCATCCGCGACAGCAGGGTTATGCTGTAAGTATTTAGTAGGGTTGATGTATACAGGCACCTTATCATTATCATGATTGATCAACACCTCGTTCAAGAACTTCTTGATCGTAGTTTTATTGGCTTCAGTCTCGTCTTGATCAAGGATCTCAGTAGTACCATCAGTTTGTGTTCTACCGCTTGGGTTCGCAGGCTGTACCTCGATCATATTGTCCCAATGCTCAACGATCAAGCCGTCTTCAAAGCGGAAAATATCGAATGCCACCTTAGGACCAAAGAAATCGTAAATGGTATGTGTGAATACAAAATCGCCATCTTCAAAGGCACGTACCACATTGGCTTTGAAACCACCTTCTGGCGCGTTCTTCATTACCTCACCGAATCCTGCCAAACCATCACCTACCGCTAAGTTGTGTTGGATGTATTTATTCGGATTGATGTAAGAAATAGGTGTTTTATCACCTGTGTTGAAGCTGTTCAGTAGTGCTACTACTTTGTCTTTATTAGATAAACTCATAGTTGAAGAAGTTTTTGTTTGAGTTATGGTTGTGGTTGTGGTTTTACTATTAGTTGTTGTCGTTTGCGACTGTTAGTTCGATTTACAGCTGGCTAAACACACTAGCGTAGCGATCAAACTAATGAACAGAGATAGCCTCATGATATAAGGTATTTATTACAACTATTTTTCTAAGTCGATCGTAAACGAAGAACCCGGATTAAAATTGAAACCTTCACCGATTTCAACCACTAATACGTTTTCAGAATCGATTCTCAAATTGACAGAGCTGTTATCACTTTCAAAAGAATCTACATTATGCCCATCGGCAAAAGTCAGATAATAGCGATCTGTTGTACCGGCTTCCAAGGTTCTGAAAAAATCACTGTAAGTAGGATCATCCGCAGCAGCGACTAACTCAAAAGAGATACGTCTTCTGTCCATATCAACATCATACAGTCCTAATAAGTAAGCAGGAAACTCCACATCTTCAGAGATGCTTGCTGTAGCTTGTAGGGAGTTCTCATCTACGCCGAAAACAGCCTCGATAGGCGTCTCCACCCCTCCTGTCAAAGCGTCAGACTGAATAGTATTCGCGATCGTTACCGAAGAATCAGGAATAATAGGGTATCGGCTGTCTTTATCACAAGACACCATAGTGAGCATCATAAAAACGGATGCAGCTACAAAGCTTAATTGGAAAAACTTCATTGATAATTCTTTATGTTGTAACTGTTTAGGTCAGGCAATTTTGGCTGAAAAATATCTTTTTGCCCTTATACTTCAGCTTTCTTTCAAGCAAGCGCGGTGCGATTCCTTTTAAGAAGAGCTTCTTCTAAGAACAAAAAGTTTGATTTTTCATCTCAAAAGCCCTAACCTATATAGTTACTATGTTTTAAGATGACACAAAGATGAAGTCGATTTAGCAGCCGATAATTATACAAATACGCCGAATGACTGTAAAAATGGGAAGCAGGCTTTTTTAGGTGCGAAATTGCTCAGGCGTAGTGGCAGTATGCCGTTTAAAATATTTGTAAAAATTGCTCGGTTCTTCAAAGCCGGTCATATAGGCGATCTCTTTTATACTGTGGCTCGTATTGAGCAGCAATCGCTTGATCTGTTTAATATAGATCTCATCAATAAATTCTTTAGCCGTCTTATTAATGATGCTTTTCGAAATTTTGGTCAACGTTTTTGTACTCACCCCCATCATCTGCGCATAATCTTGTACGCGATTGGTATGGGTGACCTTTTGCTCTAACAGATTTTGAAAGGTGATGAACTCATTCAGATATTGCTTATCAAAAATGATGTTTTTCCTACTTGATTTGAGTCGATATAATTTCGTGATGAGTATATGAAGCTCACTTCTGATGATCGAGCTAGAATACTGCTGATCCATACTCATATACTCCTTTCGGATTCGCTTTATTATATCCGTAATTTCTTCTAGCTCCTCCCCTTCTAACTGTATAATTGGATGCCCTAGTAATTCATTGAAAAGCTGTAGGGTTTTCAGGGTCTCCTGCTTTTCCAAATAGTTTTCAACGAACTCATCCGTAAAAAGCAACATACTCCCCTTCATATCAGATCGTAGAAATTTCTGCAACTGATCTTTTCTGATCGTCAGCACCGTACCGGGTTTACAGTCATAGTCGGTAAAATCAATGGTATGCTGCCCTGAGCCTTCTTCAACAAAGAAAATGTTATAAAATTCCACCAAGTGGAAATCGTAAATGTCATGCCAGATCGCTTTTCTATTCAATAGTTCTTCGATCCGTATAAGATCAAATTTTGAATCTGGATGGTGAGCGTTTTTAAAAGGTATATGTATCGCCTGATCTTTCATAATCAACTGCCAATCTACAAAAAAAGCCGCACAGCGTGGGAACTTTTAACAGCTCCCGAGCAGTTGTATTCATCCCGCTCATTATTTAAATTTTCTTCATCATGTTAGATGTAGAGCATCTTTTGCAGCAACTGTATCAATACACCAAGCTGCCCATTCCCAATGCCTTGTTGCAACAGCCGTTCGCCAACAAGCAACTTCGCCTTTTAAGCTTTGTTGCCAAGTACGGTAGCACCGAACAAAGATTCCATGCCTTGCAACTCTTGGCTGAATCAGCTGATCCTACATGCATACCCGACCTACTGCATATTGCCGTTTACGACAATCCCGCCCTGTCTAAGCTGGCATTACATACCGCGAAGACACTTGACCCTGATAATAAGTACAAACTCAGAATTGATAAAGTAGAGCAACTACTTTTCGATCGCTTCGATCGTCAGCTTAAAGGCGATAAGCAGGTCAAATTCACTTTTGCGGGCGTACGCCTGAATCGACAGATCATGCCACACTTGGCAGAAGCCAAGAAGGTCATTCGCAAGGGTAAGTACCTATAACTGTAACTTCATGCGCATCAGCTTCGACATCGACAATACGCTCATTCCTTATTTCAATGAATTTGAAACCGAGAAGGTCCATCTAATGGCGAAGTGGCTCGGTGTCGAAGCGGTACGCAAGAACAGCACGGACCTTTTCCAGCAACTCCAACACCAAGGGCACGAATGCTGGATCTACACCAGCTCCTACCGCCCTATATCAAAAATGAAGCGCACTTTTCTGTACCACGGGATCCGTCCAGATGGCTACATCAATGGTGCCATTAGTCAGAAGATGCTGCTCAAACACCATTCCAGCGGTTCCAAAAACCCAAAGCTTTTCGGCATCGACCTACACATTGATGATTCTCTTGGGGTGGTGCAAGAAGGAGAACAACTGGGTTTCCAATGCCTCCACCTGCCTACTACATTATCTACCAACGAATGGGTAGAAGTAGTACTTCAAAGGGTACAAGAAATCAATGATTCCTCTTATTTTTGATCATCTGGGCGCATTCAACCTTCTCATTTCCACTCCTATCCCTTGCGCGGGTACTTGACCAATCCGTCTTATGTCGCAACACTCCCTAGATAACAAAACCAATAACATTAGCATTCAGCCCTCCCTGGTCAGCAAGATATTGGCAGAGAAAGCCCCTCCTTCCAGCTATTTGAACTATGATGAAAAGACGATAGAAATAAGAGCTTTGTATACGAGCAAAGAGCAGCAGATCTATCAGTCTTGTACGAAGAAAGATCTTTATTTTGGTTTTGCATTACTACTCTTCGGCAGCTTGTGGGCTTTCTATTTTTACAGGAAGATCCAAACTGGATGAAAATCAAATTACTTTTGTGGAAATTTGATTATTCCTTCATCAAAACCAAAGCATACCCATGAAACAGATTCGACTTTACTTGAGCGTTCTTTTATTCAGCACTTTTCTATTACAATATTCTTGTACCACCTTTATGGAGCGTGCTTGGCTGAATGAAAACATACCTGCTGATACCAGAGATGAAATGGACGATCAGATCAAAAAGCTGATCAACATTTTTCAGCAACAAACACCCGAAAAATTTGAAGCAATATGCCATCCGGACCTGTGGGCAAAGATCAAAAACGAAGCAGCGGACTATGTAAAAATGATAAGTCCTACTATTTCTTTTGATCAACTGGTCTATCACAATAATATGTATAAAACGAATTCGCCTTCCAAAGAAAGTAATTCTGTGTTCAGCGGCATGGGCGATGCTGATTATTCCATTTTCTATGAAAACAAGGGGGCGGAAACTTTTGTTTCAACGGGCTACTTTAAAAACGACACCATACAAACGGCTATGACAGCTACCTTCTGTAAAATAGCAGAAGGATGGAAGCTCACAAACTTGCATTTCGGCAATCTATCCTATTATCATCAAGATGCCCCTAGCCTATTTCAAGAAGGAAAAGTACTTTTCGAGAAAGGTCATCTTATGGATGCTTCAATAAAATTCGCTTTGCTGGGTGATGTGCTAAAGCCCGGTGGTAAAAATTGGGTGTATCATAAAGAAGAAGAAATGATCAAATACGCGAATGAAGCAGGACAGCAAACCATAGATACGTACACCTTCCCCATCACTATAGATAAAATACCCAGCCTACCTAAGATCATGGGTTTTAGCAGCACTTTCGGAGAGAATAGTGTTCGTCCATTAATTGATGTCCAAACCAGTATTCCCCTTAATGATACCACCAAAATCTCTATTGAATGTGATGCCATACACGCTATGATCGGAACTATTTTCCCGGGTGTAGACTTGAATAATGAGCATATCGTTTATAGTGCTTATAATGAGGTGGAAGAAGGAGCCAAAGAAGCACTGACTTATACTATGATCAAGTGATTTTCTAAATCCCCCTGCGCAAGGGATAGGAGTGGTATTAAGGGTGCTGAATGGCGAGTGAGTGCGCCTGTTGCGGGGGCGGCCCAGAGGTAGCCACCGCAACAGGCAGCAACGAACCGACAGGCAGTGCGCTTAATAGGAACGGATAGCCCGGTGACCGCAGTAAAAGCTTGCGCTTTTTGAGACTCGAGACATGAGACCCGAGACTAGAGACTTTCGTGCAGTATGCCGATTTATTAGCTGGTCACTAGCGTAAACTTTTATTGCGGGCATGCGCCCTACTGAACCTGTAAAAATTGATATACCCATGTCAAATAACAGCATAAACGCACAGATACAAGACAGCTTGCGGGCTATAGCCGAGGAAAAAGGGATACGCATCTTATTGGCTTGTGAGACGGGATCAAGAGCTTGGGGGTTCCCATCTCCGGATAGTGATTATGACATACGGATGCTGTATGTGCATGAGCTGGATTGGTACTTGGGACTTGCTGAGGGAAAGGATAATTTGTCTTTGATGTTGGCGGATGGGGAGTTGGATATAACGGGCTGGGAATTGCGTAAAAGTCTGCGTTTGCTACAGCGTTCCAATGTGGCTTTATTAGAGCGCATACAGTCTCCGATCATTTATGCGCAGGAGGCTGGATTTGTACAGAATATACAGCAATTGGCACTTGCTTATTATTCGAAGATAGCGGTGATGCATCATTATTTGAGTATGGCGGAAGGCATGTTCACTGAGCTGAAAACACAGGAAGAATATAAGTTGAAAAAGTTCTTTTATGTACTTCGATCAGCAACGGCTTGTTGGTGGATCATGGAAAGAGATGACATACCTCCGATCGTATTTCAGGAGATGCTGAATGGCTTGCCGATGCCTAAAGATTTAGAAGAGCGGATACTAGAATTGATCGCATTGAAAGCTACTGTAGGAGAATCTTATTTGCACAAGGGTGAAGTGCATTTATTCTCTCATATAGCTGGCTTATTGGAAAAAGCGCGTTCTTGTGCGCAAAGTTTGCCCGCCGCAAAGGGAGATAAAGTCGCATTGGAAAATCTGTTCCGTGATACCATAAAACGCACTTGACATGACGCTTCAAGATTTGAGAGATAAGGGCTTGATCATTTTGGAATGCATCAGCGGCAGCAGGGCTTATGGCTTGGCTACTCCTGAGTCAGATACAGATATTAAAGGCGTGTTCTTATTGCCTAAGTCTGATTACTACGGACTAGAATACATGCCACAAGTGAGCAATGAGACCAATGATGTGGTGTTTTATGAGTTGGGGCGTTTTCTGGAATTATTGTCGGTAAATAACCCCAATATCTTGGAATTACTGAATACGCCTGCGGAATCGGTGGTTTACAAACATCCTTTTTTAGCGGACATTAAAGCCGAGCTGTTTCTATCTAAGTTATGTGCGAATACTTTTGGGCGTTATGCGATCTCGCAGATCAAAAAGGCAAGAGGGTTGAATAAGAAGATCGTGAACCCCATGGCTAAAGCACGTAAAAGCGTGCTCGACTTTTGTTTTGTGAACCATGAACAAGGGGCTTTGCCTTTGACTGTTTTTTTGAAGAAAAAGGGGGTTGCTCAATCTGATATCGGCTTATCCAGCATTACGAATATGCCGGGTGTTTTTGGCGTTTATCATCATAAGGCACACGCCTATAAAGGCGTGATGCAAAGCGTGGAATCGAACGATATTAGTTTGAGTTCGATCCCAAAGGGGGAGCAACAATTGGCTTTGTTGTACTTCAATAAAAACGGCTATTCTACCTACTGTAAAAAGTATAAAGAGTATTGGGATTGGGTGGCTAAGCGCAATGAGGTTCGTTATGAGAGTACAGTATCTCATGGGCAGGCCTATGATGCCAAAAACATGATGCACACCTTGCGACTGTTGGATATGGCTATAGAGATCGGCAGTGGTCAGGGCGTGAACGTTAAGCGGCCCAATCGCGACTTTCTACTGTACGTAAAAAAAGGGGCTTATACTTATGAGGAGTTGACCGATTTAGCGGCAAAAAAGCAAGCCGACTTGGAAGCTGCTTTTGCATCAACTGAACTAGTAGATAGACCTGATATGGATCTGGTTAATAAACTGGCGTTTGAACTGCGTGAGCGGTTTTATGAAGACTTGTGATCTTTCGCTCTTTTTTAAGCCCTAAAAAGATTGCCGTATAGGCTTCTAAACTATAGGCGGACCTGTTTGCCAGCGCCTGCTCAGAAAACAATCTGTATGCTTGATCGGAACAATTGATCAGTTCAAGGAGCGCATATTCAAAGTCTTGTACATTAGAACAAAGTAAGCCTGTTTTGCCCTCCACAACAAAACGGGCATTTTCACCTACATCACTAGCAAGAACAGGGACACCACAGGAAAGGTATTGCTTCGCCTTGAAAGCGGATTTCGCTTGATTGAACGGTGCATCCACCATTGGTGAAACACCAATGTCAAAATCAGCGATTCGCTCGTACACCCACTCATCTTCTTCCCATTTCAGGTTTTCAGGTATATCCAGTTCGATATGTTGATAGGCTTGAAAATGGGCTTTTATCTCTGGTATATCCGCCTGATTTTTCACACCGATAATTGACAGTTTCAACGGTCTGTTGATTGCTATGATAGCAGGGAAAAACAACTGATACAAACTGGTTTTATGGGAGTAGCTTCTGGTATCAGGACGGTCTTCGCCTAAGTCGCCCACCCAACCAATATGGGGTGTGGTTTTGTTCCGAATTCTTTTCTGATAATTGTGTAGTGGAACCGGAGAGGTATTGATATAAACGTTCTCATTAAAGTCTGAACAATAGATCCGCAAAGCTGGGCTGCCTACTTGTACTTTTGAACAATGTTTGAGAAAAAAATGCAGGCTTTTCGTATCCGTTCTTAAATACTCGGCATCATCAATGTCATAGATCGTTCGCTCAGGTCTGACCAGTATCAATAGCTTTAATAGGTTGGCATAATACCTATTGGTACACACTTTCTGAATAACAATTACAGCATTGGTTTTTCTAAAGAACAAAACACCTAGCCAAAGCAGCAAGAATCTAAAAATCCCTTTTACACTTCTATCCGGGTAGATGAAATTGTATGTTAACCCGTGTTGCTCTTCCATGAACTTCAAGGGCAAATACCCACGATAGCGTGTACTCGGGCAGTTCAGCCCATAAGGGGCGAACCAGTAGATGTGTTGGGTGGGAGTCATTTGTTGTAACATTTTTGGAGTCCATGTATTTAGCAAAGCTAATTTTCCCTCCAAAAATCACCCAACAATTGAATCATTATATTTTTTGATGTTTATCGATCAATACAAAAATAAAAAGGGGGATTTTCAGCTATGCCGAAAATCCCCCTTTTAAGTACCTGGACAAAAACAATCGTTGCTTCTGACTTGCTCTTTTAGCTGTATCCTGCGTTATGAAAAGCCTCATTTAACTCTGCTATACCTCGTTTTTCATGCCTTGGCTACAACTAAAATAGCTACGTCATAAGCTATACGCTTACTTTTGTCCAGGTACTTATTTAAATCTTACACCTTATCAATGCCGTTTCGTACGCGAATACAAAGTGATCTCTCTATTGAATATAAATTGAAAAATGAGCTTTGTCCAAGACTTATAAGAATGTAGCGGCTCGTAAAACTCTGGTGCCATTTTCGTCAATTCGGGCAAGCGAGCACCTGGTATCGCAGGGAAATCATGATGTTCATTGTGGTAACCCACATTGAAAGTCACCTTGTTCAAAGGACCATAATAAGAGTAAGTTTCTTGACCTTCCTCAAATACGTAATGCTCTGAAATGAAGTGCCCGGCCGTAGGGTGTAAACTACCCGCTAAGAACATAGACAGTAATAAATACAATAAACCAGACCAGCCCGCGAAAGGCAAGTAGATCGCCATAGCTGTTAGCTGAAAAGCGATGTTATACATCTGCCAGCGGGTCATCTTAATAGGATGTACTAAGATCGGACGGAAAGCATAAAAGAAGATCTGATTCATGAACCAGATGAACTTTCCGATCATGCCTTTAAAGATGTTCGCTTCTACACGAGTAGGTATATCTGTATCGATATGATCTTTACCTTGATCACGATGGTGTTCATGATGGTAAATTTGGAAAGACATAGCATACGGAGCGACAATGGGCAGGTTGGCGACCAGTGCCAGCATATTATTGGCTCTCTTGCTTTTGAAGGCTAAGTTGTGTGTGATCTCATGCACCGCTAGGAACAACGCCTGAGCAATCGTAGCTCCAACAAAATAAGTCACCAATAAAAACGGAATCCAAGACAATTGATGGGCAAATAAGCCGATGACCAATTGTACGATAACGATCGCTACGGTCGTGTATTTCAACATTGGATCCGTACCAAAGAGCTTCTTGATCTCAGGGTGGGCCGCTAAAATTTCTTTTCTTCTTTGGTAATGCGGTTCACGCTCGTCTGACCAATAGAAATCATTGGGCTTTTTGGTCATCTGTATGCTTTCCGCATCTATAGCAGTGGAGGTAGCAGTACTCATTCGTCAAAGTATTTTACATCTACATTGCCTAAAGTTTATACAATAGACAATAATCAATAATAGGTACTGCTAAGGTACGGACAAATCTTTGAATAGAATGCAAGCATTGTTTGTGTTAACACGCTAAACAAAGTGCCTACTTCAGTTGAAAGCTATCCATCATTTTGTACATGATGGGTTTATAGCGGTCATAAGAATCTTGATGGGAAGTGAAAGTAAGTATATGTGCAGTATCTCCTTCAAGCCAGTAATACTGCATATACTTTAAAGGAATTCCGCCTTGATCGCCCAAATAAATGACCTTTTGAAATACTCTTCCTTCTATATCCATTCTTTCAGAACTGATCAGTTTGGCATTTTCAAAGTAGGTTTCAATTTGACTTACTGATAATTTGGTATAAGCTTCTAAATCCATGTCCATGCCACTTATATCCTGAGTCAAATAATTCATATTCTCAGCAAATACATCACTTTCACTTTCGGCAAGACTGCTGACTAAGAATTTGGAACCAGTCATAGCTACATGGCGGTACTCCCAATTTTCGGGAAAGGTGAAACTGAATAGATCCGTACTGATCGTTGCCCAGCCTGTTGGCGTGGGAACAGGATTCGCGACCGAGGCTTCAGTTGATGTATAGAAAGCAGCAGCTTTCTCTTCGATGTCAAGGTGTTTGATACCTGCTTCTATTCGCGTGTTCAAAAAGTTTTCTTTGGGTGGAATAGGGCAGGAATAAGTGTCTGAATAAGCACAATAAGGCTGGTATGCCTTATTGAAATCAATGACAATTTTACCCTCATCTGTTTTAGGTCTACGCAAGTCGATATAACGACCTCCTCCATAGGTTTCTTCGCCAGAAGTAAGATCCGTGAAAGCTAAAAACAGATAGTCTTCATAACCTTCCATCTTTTCTATATCCTCCGATCTCAGAATCGTCAATTCATAAGTTTCACCTTTAAGCTCAAAGCTGGCTATACCATATTTAATGTAAATGGGCAGACGGTCAGTACTTGTTTTTAATGCGAAAGGCTTTTCTTGAGGTGTTAACTTTAAATCCGCAACCACCTTGTAAGCAACGTCTATTGGAAAGTAAGGATGCCCGCCCAACATCTCGAAGTATTCTTTATGCTCTTCAGAAAGTGGAGATTTATCGTTGCTTAAAAAACCTTCATTATGCTCTGTTCGGAAATCAAAGATCTCTTGCTCATAAGTTTCTTCTTGAGCTAAGACAAATAAAGAAGTGCTCAGTAAAAGACAGAATAAAGTAATATGCTTTAACATAACATGGGAAGTTTGGATGAAATAGTCCACAAATATACAATGAACTATACGTATACATTCATCAACTCACTCTATCTATACCGATCATGGCTCGTGTCTCTTCAATGCTGGCGATCTCCCGACCCATCATTCTGGCTAAGTTAACGGCTTCTTCTATCAGTTCGCCATTAGATTTCGCCATTTCATTATTCGGCAGGTAGAAGTTATCCTCTAAACCTACTCTGATGTTACCGCCCATCATAGCAGCTAAGGCGGTCAATTGCCACTGCTTTCTACTGATCACGATAGACTGCCAAAAGGCCCCTTCGGGTACTTGTTTGATCTGGTGGATAAGGTTTTCCGGTGTGGCGGGAATACCTCCTAATACCCCCATCACCAAGCTGTAGCAGGCATTATCGGGTATCAAGCCCATTGTACGCAATGGCTCGGCATTGCGTATGTGCCCTGTATCAAAGCACTCCATTTCCGGACAAATACCATTTTCATTCATGCTTTTGACCACTGCCATCATGGTATCGAAAGAGTTCTCGAATACCCCGTTCCAAAAGAACTGCTTGGCACGTTTAGAGAAGATGGCGTAGTTCATACTCCCCATATTAAAAGCGGCCATTTCAGGTTTTGTGGCAGGCAGGTGTTTGATCCTTTCCGCTACGCTCAAGCCGATCGCTCCTGTAGAATAGTTAATGATCACATTCGGGCAACGAGCGCGTACTTCTCTTTGTATGGCTTCAAAAACTTCCGTACGCCAACTGGGTACGCCATTGTCTTCGCGTGCGTGTATGTGAACGATGCTCGCCCCCGCATTAACGGCTCGTTCCGCTTCTTCAGCGATCTCTATGGGGGTATAGGGTATATGCGGACAGTGGGAACGGTTGGTCGCCGCACCCGTCAAGGCCGCCGAAACGATGATCTTATCTTTTCTGCTCATGATCAAATACTTGGTCAAATAACCACACAGTCAATGTTGGTTCGTTACATAAACACTTCAGCGTAAGCACGAAATCTTATGTCTTACGTCTTGTATCTTATGTCTTATTTATTCTATTTTTAACAGCGTAAAACCTGCGGCTATATTCTGCTGTGCGCTAACATAAATCTCTGCAACTGTACCTGCTTCCTCCGCATAAATCGTATTCTCCATCTTCATAGAAGACAATACGATCAAGCCTTGTCCTTTTACTACTGCTTCACCTTCTTCCACCAGCAATTGAATCACTTGTGATGGCATGGGAGAAATATAGCCTCCTTGTTCTTCTTCTAAGTGCTTTCTTGGTAAACGATCTTGCTTGCTTAGTTGAATGCTACCAAAGCTGGCATGATGTACAGTATACGCTCCTTCCTGTTCAAATACTTCCACTGTTCTCAATACGCCATTCACTTCATAGCTCAAACCATTTTCTGTAGTACGCATCAGTTTCACAGCATACACCTCCTCTCCTATTAAAAAGTTAAAGCGCCCTTTATCGTATCGGTAGCCTAGTAGCATCTCCTCCTCTCCAACTGTATACTTTTCTATTTGGTGTTGGTAAAAGTTATTGCGCCAGCCGGATGGTATCCCTGCTAATACACTACGCTTTGCTTGTCGTTTTTGCCAAGCGTATAAACAAGCCGCGATGCTCGCCAATGCCTGATCTGCATTGCTTGATGCCGAGATGTCCGATAAGTTGATTTTCTCGGCTATATAATGGGTATCGTACTGCCCGGCTAAGAAATCATCTTGCTGGAAAAGGTGCACCAAGAAATCCTGATTGGTGGTCATGCCCAAGCAACGCATCTGTTGTAATACATAGCGCATCTTCCGTAAGGCACTGGCTCGGTTCACATCATGTACGATCAGCTTCGCGATCATGGGGTCATAATAGACTGAGATCGTCGAGCCTGCTTCAATCGCACTTTCCACTCTTAAGCCAGCAACTTCTGGCAATTCAAAACGTTGGATCGTGCCAGATACAGGCATGAAGTCATTAGAAGCATCCTCCGCGTACAAGCGCACCTCAACGGCATAGCCATTGCCAACAACATCATCCTGTGCTATTCCCAAAGGCAAAGCTTGCGCTACTTGTATTTGCAGCTCCACCAAGTCCAAACCAGTAATTTCCTCTGTTACCGGATGCTCTACCTGTAAACGGGTGTTTACCTCTAAGAAATAATAGTCACCTGTAAGATCATCATAAATGAACTCTACTGTACCCGCATTATCGTAGTTCAAGGCCTTAGCTGCTGCTACTGCTGAAGCACCCATCTCCGCACGCAGTTCCTCGCTCATGATCGGTGACGGACTTTCTTCTACTACCTTCTGATAGCGTCTTTGTATCGTGCATTCCCTTTCTAATACATGTATCGCATTGCCCAGCTTATCTCCGAAGATCTGAAACTCAATATGCCGGCCTTTGGCAATGTATTTTTCAATGATCAATTCATCATCGCCAAAAGCGTTATTCGCTTCTCTTTTAGCAGCAGCTATCGCATCACTCAGTTTACTTTCTTCGTCAACAATACGCATACCTTTACCCCCACCCCCAGCACTTGCCTTCAACAATAGTGGAAAACCTATCTGCAAAGCTTCTGTTGTCAGTCTATCTAAACTTTGGTCTTCTCCTCTATAACCCGGAATAGTAGGGACGCCATGCTCCTCCATCAATGCTTTCGCGGACGACTTCGAGCCCATCGCTTGTATGGCTTGTGGGTTCGGACCAACAAAGCAAATACCTTCCTCCGCGCAGCGTTTTGCGAATCCAGCATTTTCCGATAAGAAGCCATAGCCCGGATGTATCGCATCCACCCCATGCGCTTTGGCTAAGGCGAATAATTTATCCTGATTCAAATAAGAAGCCGAAGGAGCAGGCTCACCCAATCCAAGTGCCAAATCCGCCTCCGCCACATAAGGCAGCTCACGATCCGCATCTGAATAGACCGCGATACTTCTGATCCCCATTTTCCTGCAAGTGCGAATGATGCGGGAGGCGATCTCTCCCCTATTCGCGATCATCAGGCTGTTAATGCTTAGTGTCTCCATACCCCATAGCCTTCTGTGCCCTCAATGCGCTGATTGTACACCACCGCCAAGGCAAATCCCAAATAATTTCTCGTTTCTCTTGGGTCGATCACCCCATCGTCCCACAGCTCGCTACTAGAGTACCAAGCCGATGATTTAGATTCTGCTTCTTGTATCAACATCATCTTCAGCATTTCCCCTTGTTTCTCATCGTAAGGAATACCATGTTTCTTCGCTGTCCCACGTTGTATGATCTCCATCACCCCCGCCAATTGCTCCGAACCCATCACCCCGATCTTGGCATTGGGGTAAGTAAACAGAAAACGGGGATCATAGGATCGTCCATTCATGCCATAATTACCTGCCCCATAAGAGTTACCCACCATTAAAGTCAGATGAGGAACGGTACTATTAGATACCGCATTGATCAGCTTCGCTCCATTTTTAATAATCCCTCCTTCTTCGTAGGCTTTACCCACCATATAACCGGTGGTATTGTGAATGAACAGAATCGGAATATCATTCTTATTACACAGCTGAATAAACTGCGCCCCTTTATTCGCCGATTCAGAAAAGATCACGCCATTATTCGCAATTATACCCAGCTTGTAGCCATGTAAATGCGTGAAACCCGTTACCAAAGTCGCCCCATAGCCCGACTTGAATTCTGAAAAATCTGAGCCATCCACTATGCGCATGATCAGCTCCCGTACATCAAAAGGCGTTTTGGTATTTACGGATACCACATTTAAAATTTCCTCCGGATCAAACAAAGGCTCTTTTATATTTTCCTGATCTGGTATGCATTGCGGAATGCTCACCTTTACATAGCGCATGATCTCACGAGCAATACGTATACCATCGTACTCATCTTCCGCTAAGTAATCACTTACACCTGAAACGGTCGCGTGCATTTCCGCACCTCCTAGTTCTTCATCTGTCGCGATCTCATTGGTCGCCATTTTCACCAGCGGAGGTCCCGCTAAAAACACCTTGGCCGATTGCTTTTGAAAAATCGAAAAATCAGACATACCGGGTATATAAGCACCACCTGCGGTCGCATTGCCGAAAACAATAGAGATGGTCGTCAAACCCTCCTTGGATCGCTGGGTAATATCTCTAAAAGAACGTCCGCCATAATTGAAGATCTTCGCTTGATCCGGTAAATTCGCCCCACCGCTTTCCACTAAATTGATCGTAGGCAAACTGTTCTCCAAGGTGATCTGATTGATCCGCAAACTCTTCGCCATCGTCGGATAATCAATTGAACCTCCCTTTCTCGTGCCCACATTAGAGTTGATCATGCACAACTTGCCTTGCACCAAACCAATACCAGATACACAAGTCCCTCCAGCACCAAAACCCTTTTTGTTTTTCAAGCCTGCTAAAGGCAGCAGCTCTAAAAACGGACTGTCTTGATCCAGCACCAACTCCAATCGTTCTCTGGCCAATAGCTTATCGCGTTTTCGAGCCTTCGCGATATGCTTCTCCTTACCCTGAAAGCGCGATGCTTCCATATGTTTTGCCAAGTCGGCAAGCAATGCCAGCATTTCCTCTCGGTTCGCTTGCGCAGCAGCACTATTCACATTCACCTTGGATCTTAATCTTCCCATAAAAACAGGATTTGTTGATAACAGCAACAAAAATAGTCAATTCTGACTAATTCTTGATGTTGTTTTAACTAAACATTAATAGGGCAGCACCCGCAATAAAAAGCTGGAATAGCTTCGTCGGGAAATAGAGTAGAGAAAATTCATGAATTTTCTCTATGACAATAAATCGGTTCTAGTAAAATGCCAGCTTTTTACTGCGGGTCCGGGCTATCCACTAAATTCGGCAACCCCAAAATCGCTTCGCTGGCAGGGCTGGCGGTGGCTACCTCTGGGCCGCCCCGCCAGCCCGCCGCTCAGTCGCTTTTGGGGCTACCTCATACCGCTCCTATCCCTGCTGTGGCCCAAGACTGAAAGCTGGTTCTATTGTCGTTTAAATGCCTAAGCAACTCAATAGCAAGGTATATAGAGCAAATCTTAGCACTCGATACTTTAAATTGGGTTTCCTCAATTCATCAATCACAAATAGACCCCAAACCTATAGACAAAACTTAAACACCAATAACATACCCCCGCCATGTCTGACCTCCTATTATCGTTCATCAGTACCATGACAGATGCAGAAAAGGCAGCTTTCACAGCTTATCTCAATCGCCCTACTGACACTGTCACCCGCCCTTATTATGCCATTTATGAAGCGATCTTAAAGCATGAAATCTCCAATGCAGTAGCATTAAAAAAACACTTCGCTTCAACGAACTTAGCCAACAACTTTGAAAGTCAAAAGTCAAAACTCTATCAAGAAATAGTTGATTTTCTGGTTTTTCACCAAAGAAATCAACAGCAGTTGCATCCATTTTATGGTTTACTCAGAGCCATTTATCAGGGTACGAAAAACAACAAACAAGCTGCTTTAGAAGAAGTACAGCAGCTCAAAACCCACGAAAAACACCAATCGAATCTGACCGTCCAATTAGTATCTAACTGTGTGGAGGCACACAACAGAGTCAATCCCAAGTTTTTGGCTTACGATTCTTCTAAAACATCATTGGCACTTGCTAGAGAGCGACAAAGACTAAGTGAATTATTAAAAGAAGAATCAGATGCGTTAGTATTCAATAGTGAAGCCGTAGAACTCCTTTCATCCGATAGTGCAGATCCTAATATCACCTTATCAGCAAAGGCATTATTGGCCAATTCCCCCTTCTTGAAACCCGACTATACTTTCAAGACGCCCAACTCTATTCCATATGTAATTTTAGGCTTAAACTACTTATGTAGGATCACGAAAGATTTCGATTTAAATCTGCAAAAAATCGAACCTATTCGAAAGCAGTATGAGAATGATCATAGCGAACAAGGCAAAGAAATTCAGCTCTGCATCTTCGAAAATCTGATCGACATTTCCATAGCCAAGGGGGAGCTGGACAAAGTGCATGAATATCTGAACTTATTCAAAACCAAAGTTGACCTACTTGACCACTATACTGAAGAGGAAGACTATCAATCCACTTATTTTTATGCTCTACTTAAATATGCTGTTGTCAATAAGGAATACAAAATTGGTTTAGATATAAGTGATGCGGCAGAAACCTATTTATCGTAAAACAGATGAAACCGCAGGTTTATCCTTTTTATACCTCTGTTTATGTGTTTGCCTATTTCATTTTAAAGCCTATGAAAGAGTAACCAACCTATGTTTCCGCTTTGGATTAGCGCAAAAACCCAATGTGAACGATAAAGAAAGCATCATTTTACTACTCTTACAATGCTTCGCCAATCTCTCCGCAGAGAACTACACCTTAGCAGATAGCGATGTGAATAAGCTGACCTACATCTTGAAAAGAAATGCCAGCTCACCCATTATGAATGAGTTCCGATCTTGTATCAATTTCACTCGTTCTATAGTTAGCAACTTCAAGCACGAACGCGACCACAAAAACATCAAAAAGTTCGAACAGCTCAAAGCCATCATCAATGAGTTCCCTAAATCATACAATGAGCATTGGACCAGCGTTATTTTACAATGGATAGATGAACAAAAGCAACAGATCAATCAGTTATTAGAACAGTAAGGGACTTTAGCGGCATAACAAAACACTCAAAACAAACTTCATCAAAATTATAGTACAAACAAATTTACAATGCATGCATTCTATTAGGAAAATCATTACATTGCGAAATAGTTAAAGATAATTAAAAGTTATTCCTAATGAGTGCTAAGCTTTCTGTTCTCGACATTGGTATTTTGAAAGATATGGACGCCACAGCTATTGCGGATCATATCAAAAGAAAGGAATTCACGCCAAAAGAGGTTCTTCAATGCGTCAAAGAAAGAATAGCAAAAGCCGACCCCAGTATAAACGCTATCGTAGCCGCCAACTATGAAGTAGGAAAGTATAACACTGATGCGGTTTTCTCCGGCGTCCCCCTTTTCATCAAAGATCTTATTCCTGTTAAAGGTTTTCCTTGTAGAATGGGTTCTAGAGCAGTAAGCAATAAGATCGTTAGAAAAAGTGATCCAATTGTAGCTCAGATTCTATCTACGGGCTGTTATGTGATCGGTAAAAGTGCCACATCCGAGTTTGGCTTTTTACCTGCTTCTGAGACCTTAGTACATGGAGATACTAAAAACCCACATCACCTAGCGTATTCGACCGGGGGGTCATCTGGTGGGGCGGCGGCATTGGTTGCCGCTGGCGTAGTACCCATTGCCCACACCATGGATGGAGGTGGCTCTACAAGAATACCCGCTTCATGCTGTGGCTTGGTAGGACTGAAACCCACTCGTGGCAGACATAAAAACTCACCGACCAAGGGACTACCCATCGACATTGTTACTTCTGGTATTGTTAGTAGAACGGTACGCGACACTGCCAACTACTTTCATGCGATCGACAAGTTCAATAAACGTTCTAAGCTACCGCCTATTGATGCCATTAGCGGCCCAAGTAAAAAGCGATTGAAAATCGCGGTATTCACGCAAGGACCAACAGGGGTAGACAGTCACCCCGAAGTGATCGAAAGCACGCACCAAGCCGCAAAAGCATGTGAGGACTTAGGACATGAAGTAAGCTATATTGACAACCCCTACAATGAAAATGTATTGGTTGATTTCTTGGCTTACTACGCCTTATTGGCTTTCTTGAATAACACCTTCGGCAAATTCACCTTAGGCTTGAGCTTCGACGGCAAATTGATCGAACCATTTAGTAAAGATTTGGCCGCTTATAGAGGAAGACTAAGTAAACTATCTCCAGGGTGGAGAAAACGACTTCAAAAACAATTAGTAGAAGAATACGATCAGTTAACCGATAAATACGATGTTGTACTGAGTCCGACACTCTCCTCCCCTGTGCCTAAACTGGGGTATTTTGGTACGGATGTACCTATTGTAGCTGCGGTCATGCGTTTGAACAGCTATACGGTCTTCACTATCGTTCAAAATGCTACGGGGGCACCTGCGATCAGTTTGCCTATGGGTAAATGTAAGAACGGCCTGCCTATTGGTGCAATGTTCGGTGCCAA
>JAHDGT010000342.1 GCA_020631675.1 Bacteroidota bacterium | reverse complement strand
GCGTACAATGAGCTTCGCGAGGTCGCTATCGTACGCCGCCAAACAGGGCGCATTCAAGCGGCTCATTACCACTGCAATCCCTTGTGCGGCAAAACGTTTCTTTGACGGAAAACTAGCAAGGATAAGTTTAGCTGACTACGAAATTAATAGTATCTTTAAGCGTTTTATCACTTTCACATTTTAAGTGTGATTTAAGCCGATAAAACCGACAAAATATCAGCAATTGATATGATAGAATTACCCATTATAAATGACACCCCCAAACGCCGTCGCAAGCCAGATTGGTTACGCGTCAAGCTGCCTGTAGGTAAAAACTACCGAAAGGTGCGCGAGATCGTGAACGAACACCGTCTGCACACCATTTGCGAAAGCGGCAATTGCCCCAATATGGGCGAATGTTGGGGAGCGGGTACCGCGACATTTATGATCTTAGGTAATGTCTGTACCCGTTCCTGCTCGTTTTGTGCGGTACAAACCGGTCGTCCGCCCGAATATGACGAGGATGAACCTCGCCGCGTAGCGGAAGCCGTGCAGCTCATGGGAGTAAAACACTGTGTGCTTACGTCGGTCAATCGCGACGAAAGAGCAGATGGTGGGGCCGTCATCTGGGCAGAAACCATCCGCCAGATCAGGGAATTAAGTCCGAGTACCACTCTGGAAACATTAATACCTGATTTCAAAGGCAAGTGGCACAACCTCTATCGGATCACGGACGAAAGGCCGGAAGTCGTTTCCCACAATATGGAAACGGTAAAACGACTCTACCGTAAGGTACGTCCGCAAGCCAAGTACGACAGAAGCTTAGAGCAGATCAAGCGAACCAAAGAACAAGGCTGTAGAACCAAGTCGGGCATCATGGTGGGCTTAGGAGAAACCAAAGACGAAGTCTTAGAGATCATGGACGATTTGGTGGCACATGCTTGTGATGTATTGACCATCGGTCAGTACCTGCAACCCACCAAGCACCACTTAGAAATGAGTGAGTATGTGCATCCGGATGTATTTGCCATGTATAAAGAAGAAGGTCTGAAAAGAGGATTCGATTTCGTTGAAAGCGGACCACTCGTACGCTCTTCTTATCATGCGGAAAGACATTTGTGATTTTTCTGTGAAGTCAAACGCACATTTTCACTTTTTAACTGTTGAAATACTATAGTCATTGTCGACAAACGTCTAAATAAGTAATTTCAAGTTCGATGAAAATGCTTTAGAATTGTGTTTGAACTGCCTCAATAAAAATGTAACTGAACATAAACTTATACATATGAAGAAATCAATACTCTTTACCCTGCTACTTGCCTGTATAGGCGGTGGTTTGTATTGGGCAAATTTATCCCTGAATCAAACAGCGGATAAAGGTGTTGCTCAAACAGCAGAAAATCCTGCTGAAGAGAAGACGGATTACACGCAGATCAAAGGCATCAAGAAAGCCTTATTGTATCGAGCTAAGATCCGTGCTAATCAAGAAACAGGTACAGTTGATCCTAAAGACATGCGCAAAGCTCGTGATTTGGCTCTAGCAACGAATGTTGAAAAAGATCAAGAATACGACTGGCAATTCATCGGACCTAATAATGTAGGTGGTCGTTGTCGTGCTTTATTGGTAGATCAAGACAATCCAGACCGTTTGATCGCCGCAAGTGTATCTGGTGGTATTTTCACCTCTGATAATGGAGGGGAAGATTGGGTAGACCACCCTGATAATCAGAACCTGCCTGATTTAGGAGTGACCTCTATCACACAGACGGATAATGGAAATATTTTCCTAGGAACAGGTGAGCAAATTTATTTAGGCTATTGGGAGTACAGCACTTGGTCTTCTGGTGCTTCGGTTTTCCCGGGTAGTGGTATGTACATTTCTACAGATGGGGGTACTTCTTTCTCTCTATTACCAAGTACTGAGCCTTCTGTACAAGGTGGTTCTGCTTCCGGAGACCCTACCAGCGAAGATTGGGCTTTCATCATGGTCTTAGAAAGCTATGGTAACACTATTTATGCTGGTACGAATAGAGGTTTGAAAATCTCAACTGATGCTGGAGAAACATGGACAGAACCTGAAGGAATTCCAGCGGCAGCTACTGTTTACGACATTGCAATCGCTTCTAATGGTACCGTACACGTTTTAGCAAGCAACCGCTATTACCGCTCTACTGATGGCACAACATTCGAAGACCTTAGTGGTAACGATGGGGTTAAATTCCCATTGGCTACAGGTAATAAAGTGATCGCGGTGTCTCCTGAAGATCCTAATTACCTATATGCGATCACCATTACTTCAAGCAGTAGCTGCTTGAACCAAGCACTACGTTCTACTGATGGTGGTAATGTTTGGTACGAGATCGGTGCTGGAGGTAGTGATCTATTGGCGATCTTCGGTCGTTATGAAGGTGGTGTTTGTGATGGACAAGGTTTCTATGATACTGCTTTAGAGGTAATGCCTACCGACAAGAACCGTTTCTTCGTAGGTGGTTTGACTTTCTGGCAGTGGAGTGAAACAGGTGGCTGGGAGCAGTTAGACAATATCAATACGTCTTCTACCAACGATAATTACTTACATGCGGATAAGCACGACATCATCTTCGACCACTCTAACCCGGATCGTATGTTCGTAGTAAGTGATGGTGGTGTTTCGCGTTCTGATAATGCGTCAGACTTAAGTCCGACTTTCACGACTAAGAATAAAAACTTCAATGCCACTCAGTTGTACTCTATCGGTGCTGATATCCAAGGCCGAATGATCGGTGGTGCGCAAGATAATGGTACACAGTTTCTAGGCTTCGACTTCAATTCAGCAGCTACTTCCGTAGAAGTGAATGGTGGTGATGGTGCTTATTGTGAATTATCTAAATTAGTACCAGGTGCGGTTTTCGCAGCCTCTCAAAGCGGTGCGATGGTTCGTTCGTCTAATGGCGGTGAGTCTTTCGGTCCTTATTTTGATCAGCGTGCGGATTGTCAGCCAGTTGCCCCAGGAGGAGGATGTACGGGTGATAGTCAGTTAGATGGTGCACCTGAATTCATTACTCCTTACTTATTATGGGAGGATATTGAAAGCTATAATAACTCGCTATTGGTACCAGGTGGAGAACCAGTTAAAAATGCGATGATAGTTGTAGGAAGTGGAGATGGTAGAGTTTGGCTTACACCTGAACCTTTGAACTTTAGTACTATTCCTCGTTGGTTTAATCCTGGTCAGATTCAAGGTAGTGCGACTGTAACTGGTGTTGCCATGTCAGATGATGGAGATGTGATTTATGCAAGTTCTTCCAACGGACGTGTAATGCGTATTCGTGATTTAGAAGATATCGATTTTAATGATTATTATGTGAATCCTGTTACTGAACAAATTTTCCCTGCTGATCAAGTTCAGGATGATTTAGATATAGACCAGTACATGGTTGATAATGGTCGTTACATCACAGCAGTTAATATTGGTTCTTCTAAGAATGACGTAGTGGTTTCTATGGGTAACTATGGTAATGATGACTACATCTACATTTCTGAAAATGGCGGTGCGGATTGGGTATCTGCTCAAGGAGATTTACCTCCAATGCCTGTATTAGATGTGATTTTTGATCGTAATAATGGCGACCGTCTCTTAGCAGCTACTGAAATGGGTGTTTGGATGGGAGACTTAGTAGATGGCTCTTATACATGGACGCCTCAGAATGAGGGTATCGGTAATGTACCTGTACACCGTATTCGCCAAGAGTTAATGCATGCTCAAGCAACAGACGGTAACTTGCACCCATTCTGTAATGGGGTTGCACCGTGTTTAGTACCTGCATTGAACAGCTCTTGTTATGCGACTTACATTGGTACACACGGTCGTGGTATCTACCGTTCTGTAAGCACATCAACTGGCTTCGAATGTGATTTCGACTTACTAGTATTTGATGATGCGGTTTATCCTGTAGGTGTTGAGGATCTTACATCTAACAGCGCCATCAACGTATACCCTAACCCAATAGCAGCAAATGCTACGGTTCAATACGAAATACCAGAGTCTGGTCAAGTATCTTTCGTATTGTATGATATGACAGGACGCATCGTTCAGCGCATCTCTTTAGGAGATACTTTAGCGGGTGAGCACACTTATACATTTAATCGTGGTGACTTAGCAGCTGGTAACTATGTGGCTTCTATCCGCTTAGGAAAGAAAAACCGCATGACGAAGAAAATCGTTCTTCAGTAATTCGGTACTAAACCTAAGTTCTGATACGAACAACCACAAAAGCCCGATGGAGTCATCCATCGGGCTTTTGATATTATAACAACATTCCCTTGTAGGGGAGGACCCGTGTGTCCTCCCACCTACGACAGAAACACAAAAAAATCAAGGCAATTTCCCCTGTAGGGGAGGACCCGTGTGTCCTCCCACCTACGACAGAAACACAAAAACAAATCAAGGCCTATAGATCGGTAGTACTAGTCAAGCCAACCAACTAAAAACAAACAAAAACCCCCACAATAAAAGCCTTGCCCTATCTTTAGGAAACGCACCCGAAACAAGCCAATAAACCAAATAAATCAACGCCTAAATGGACAATTCACTAAACGGCATCACCATACTTGCCAAAGGCACCAAAGTAAAAGGCAACATCTTTGCTAAAGGCGACATCCGCATAGACGGTAATGTAGAAGGAAAAGTAGAATGCTCTGGTAAAGTCGTACTAGGCGATCAAAGCAGTACGGAGATAGATGTGGATACCGAATCCATTGACTTGAATGGTGCTTTCAAAGGAGCGATCAATGCCTCCAAACAAATCAATATTGGCCCACAGGGAAATATATCCGGTGAGTTGGTGACCCCTTCATTGGTAGTGGAAAAAGGAGCGGTCATTAATTCGGAGATTAAAATGGATACGCGTCCGCCGCATAAGAAAAGCGATGCGAAATAAAGTAAGCGCTGTAAAACAGAATAGATCGAAGCCCGAATGACTTTTTTTAATAGTCATTCGGGCTTTTTAGTGCTTTTTTTGATATACGTTAGAAATGATAATAGGATTTATTCTGGAGTGGATATAAATTTGGGAATCCATTAAACAGGCTTCCATTATGAAAAAGATCATTATCGTACTACTGACCCTTGCTTTTATTCAGGCTTTCCCCCAATCATCCGAAAACTGCCATGGCCGTGTTTATGATACGGCCACTGGTGGTTTGGG
>JAHDGT010000341.1 GCA_020631675.1 Bacteroidota bacterium | reverse complement strand
TGTTCATAGGTGATATGCGGCGGATCTTTGGGTATCAAGCTACATTTCACGACCACTGCGGCAAGAAAGAAAAAGGCGAGTAAATATTTAAACAGATTAGGCAAATAAGTAGAATTGTTTTACCAGCTTAGGCCTTGGGCGTGCCGATCAAATAGGTGACTTTGCCAAAGGTATGAGCAGCAATGCCACTCTGCCAATGAAAACGATCATGACTATCAGCTTGTTTAGCGATTTTTAATAAATGCTCCTTATTGTATAATCTGAACCAAGAGGCGATACCATCCCAACAAGTGAATAAGGGGACGAGTGGAATCAGGTAAGTAAAGAATAACCTGCTTAAACTGAATGGTCTTACAAAAGGGGCGACTAAAAACATCAATATACTGGTAGAAAGGATGTTCACCAATAAAGAGGGGATGCTTTTGTCCATTGGCTCGAAAACAGCAATTGGAAGCTTACTATCAACTACATTTCCGAATAGTTCTTCTAGTTCATGGGGAGGCATATGATGTGCCCCATTGAATAGTGTAAGTGCTTCTATCTTGTTTTCTAAGGTGATTTTTTGAAAATCAACAGCTCTTAATGGCTTGGCGAGGTAGTCAATGTCTCCATCTGTAGCCTTTGAAATACTATTACCAGCAGATGCATTAGGGTATAGATCGCTCATCAGTGCGGAGAAAGGACGAACATCTCCTAAATCATGCATTTGCTGGTAGAGTAGTGGAAGCGCACCACCGCCACCAGAACATAAATCGAGTAAATGACGATTTTCAGTTCTTCTGACAAAATCGGCGAATAAGGGCAGCGCGGCATGATAGGGGTCAAAGGTGTCCATCAACCAACGCAAATAGTCTGTTTGAGCCGTACGGAGGAAATCGGGATACCAAGCAGCATCTTCAATTTCGGGTAGAGGGATTCGCCACATAGAAAAACTTTAAAATATTTTTCGTGTAGCTTCGTGCACTTCTTTCTTAGTGGTTAATTGATTTTGAAAATCAAGACTTTACTGACCACGAAGAACCAAGAACACAAAGAAGCACAAAGTTTTTTTTAGACTTCTGACTAACTGTGGTTTTTTATGAGGTAGTCTGTAGTTAAGTTAAGAGAATGAAAGAAGTAAACCAAAGATCAAGTTAAAACCTAAACTAGACAACATACTCATTTTCATAGTCCGCTCGAAGTTAACTTGTTCCGGGTCTTTTTTTACGTCCATCATCCACTTGCTCAGATGTAAAACCACAGGTGAAGCGCTGATCAGAATGAACAGAAATCTTTGCCAATAGCCCAAGTCCAGATAGATGAAACCTAAAAGGGTAAAGGCAGCAGAAAAACAAAAAATACTAAAGTAAAAAGTGCCCCAAACACCCAATAACAAGCTTAAGGTTTTATCCCCTCTTTCCGCATCCTCTTCATGTTGATAGATTTGTGTGATGGGGTAGGAGCCTGCTAAAAATAGGGTGCAAAAAGCAGCCAAGCCTAAATTCTTATTAGAATATAAAGCGGTAGAGGTCGCTTCAACACCTAAACCGTATTGAATGCTCAAGTACAAAAATGCACCTTGAAAAAAAGTAACCACTATTGTGCTGATGATGGGATATTTCTTTAATCGGATACCATCATAACTATAGGCTTTAGAGGCTAGAATGTAAGCGATCATTAAGCCTGCGAAAATAGGAGAAATGAGCAAAGAAAGAAGAATACTGCTCACATCTAGTGCCAACACCAAGCGGTATAATACCGGGTTCACTTTTGGTGGACTTTTTAGTCCACCAATACTACCTTCATCTCTATCGTAATAAGAATTGTAGCCATTACTGGCAGGGTAAATAAAGAAGTGAAGGATGTAAAAAATCAAAACCGCCTCCCAAAAATCAAAGCTGTCAATGTGTAGCAATGAGAATAAATAGATGGGCAGCAAAAAAACAAAAAATGGCAAGCGCAATAGCGTTACCGCATCTTGAAGTTGTTTCATGCTTTAAATGTAGCTCATTCCCATAGCTATCAGCGCAGACCAGTGTTGAAAAATGAGTAATTCATCCGACAACAAACCTTTTGTTGCATAATTTAGTGGATATACTTGCATAATTACATTAGATTTGCACTATTGTGATCAGTTTGTGTATTATTTTGACTGGTTGTATTTGCTCAAACACTAACCAATGGGTGTAAAAATCACCCTTTTTGAAAAGAATGCAAGAATGAAAAAGTTCTTATTATTAGCCTTGTTCGCTCTTTGTGCGGTCAATTTTACCGCATGTGATAATGAAGACGATCACGACCATGGTCACGAGCATAGTGACGTTATGGTCATGATCACTAGTCCTGAAGAAGATCAAATGGTTATGAGTGGGTCGGAACTCCATATCCATGCCGATTTAACTTCAGAGGGTACGATTCACAATCTAGCGGTTACCTTAACTAATGAAACCACCAATGAAACACAGGAGTTATTCAATGACCATGTGCATCAAGAAGGCAGTTACACTTTCATGCAAGATGTGACACTTACAGCAACAGATCATACCGATTATATGCTCAGTATCGCTACTACTGATCATGATGGAGAGCCAAGTGGTACGGCAATGCGTCATTTTCATGTAATGCCATAAACTATAAACAAACACATCATCAAACTTGAAACGCCCTTATGCTTGAACCATAATGGGCGTTTTTTCGTTTAGAACAACGGAAATGGGTGTATCTTCGCACTTTAATTTTTTGAGAAGTTATGGTGTACTTAACAAGAAGAGTCTGTTTCAATGCCGCGCATAAGTTGTATTGTGATCATTGGACGGAAGAGGAGAATAAAGCCGCTTTTGGTAAATGTGCGAATGCCAACTGGCATGGACATAATTACCAATTATTTGTTACTATAAAGGGAAAACCAGATCCAAATACGGGTTTTGTGATGAATGCTAAGGAATTGGCGGTGATCATTAAAGAACACATTACTGAGAAATTAGATCACAAAAACCTGAATCTTGACGTGGATTTTCTAAAGGGAATCCAGCCTAGTTCAGAGAATTTAGTGGTCGCCATTTGGCAACAATTAGCCCCCTTTATTGAAAAAAAAGCAAAGCTTCACGCTATAAAATTGTACGAAACTGAAAATATTTTTGTGGAGTATTTTGGTGAAGCATAATTTGTTTTAACACATTGTACCCTCATTTCTACGTCATTATTTATATATGAAGGTATTGGCTACTATATAATGACGTGAAAATTACCTTGACTATTGGTTTAAGCAACTAATCCTAGCTATCTTTGCAGGCGGGGGCGTGCTTTATGCATAGCGCACCTTTAGCATTTCACCCCCTTCCAACGCACGAAATCATCTGACGCTATAATATAACATTTAATGAAAGCCTTTTTATTTCCCGGACAAGGATCCCAACAAGTTGGGATGGGAGAGGACTTATTGATCTTCTCCGGTGCGCAAGAATATATGGAGATGGCAGACGACATCTTGGGATATAAGCTTAGCGAAATCATGAAAACAGGCACTATGCCTGAGTTGAAACAAACTAAAATCACTCAACCAGCCGTTTATGTTTACTCGGTCATCAAAGCCCGATGCAAACGCGAATTCAAGCCCGATATGGTGGCTGGTCACTCCTTGGGTGAGTTCTCTGCTTTAGCAGCCGTTCGTTCCATCACTTACGCAGATGGTCTTCGCCTTGTTAAAGTGCGTGCGGAGGCTATGCAGGCCGCTTGTGAAGCAGTTGAATCTGGTATGGCTGCTGTACTTGGTCTTGAGAATGAAAACATTGAAGCAGTACTCGAAGGCATTACCGAAGAAGTGGTTGTACCTGCGAACTACAACTGCCCAGGACAACTGGTGATTTCTGGTTCTGTTAAGGGTTTAGAAATCGCGAAAGAACGTTTGATAGAAGCAGGCGCGCGTACTGTTCTTCCACTTAAAAACGTATCTGGCGCATTTCATTCCCCATTGATGCAGCCTGCTGCTGATGCGCTTGAACAAGCCATCATGTCAACAGATTTCAAAGTACCTTCGGTACCCGTGTACCAAAACGTTACCGCTCGTCCGACTACCGATCCTGATGAGATTCGTCAAAATCTGATCGCTCACCTAACTTCGCCTGTTCGTTGGACGGACACCATTGAGAATATGGTCATTGACGAAGCCACTCAATTCTTTGAATTAGGGGCGCGTCCTGTTCTCGGTAGCATGGTTAAGCGTATCAATAGTCGCTTTACACCTGTAGCCATTTAATTTTTATTTATTTAGGCTGCGTACTACATAAAAAAGCGGGGGCATAGTATAGGTTCTACACTATATTATGCCCCTTTTTTATGTAGTACCGGGCTATCCGTTGCAATTCCCCCGCTGTTCGCTGCTTCGTTGGCAGGGCTAAAAATGGCTACCTCTGGGCCGCCTTTTTAGCCCGCCACTCAGTGCGCTCCTTAGCGGGCTCATTTCCACTACTATCCCTCGCAGAAAGGCTTTATTGCTCTCCTAATAGTTCTAAAACACCATTATAGATTTTTTTCGAAAGCCAAAAATCACTTTCAATTAGTTTGTCAAGAAGGATTTTACCGGATTTGATGATTTTCCTTTCTTTGGCTAAAACGATAAGCCCTATGGTACCAGTTACTCTAAGTTGAAGTCTTTTAGCGATTTTTCTGCCTTTCACTTCATCTATAATTAGAGTAGAATTAGGAAAATCCATAGCGAGAGCTATAGCACTTGCCTCACCAGGGTCTAACTCCAAACTAAGTACCTCATAGTTTTTAGAAGAGTACTTATTTGTAATCAGTATCCAATCTGGTATATTAAAATGCAATTCACTTCTAACCACATCAGTAATGGTTATGGATTGATACAAGTCTTTAAGTAAATGGAGTTGTTCTATCTTATAGAGGGCAATAATAGGACTTGCATCTGAAATGATAAGATGATTAAGCATTTTTTAAATCTTCTTCAATTTCGCTCAAATCATATTGAAAAACAGAAACCTCATATTTCCCTAACAACTCAATGAATGCCTGTTTACTTAAACCTACCATATTAGCTCCTTGACCACTGGTTATTTTTCCATCGTCAAATAGCTTTGCGGCAAGTGTCATTTTCAATTCAAATTCACTTAAGTTCAAACCTTCTGGTATGTTTATTCTTAAACTCATATAGAGGTAGTTTAAAGTTTTTCATCTGAACCGCACCTAAGTGCTTGATTTTGAAGAC
>JAHDGT010000340.1 GCA_020631675.1 Bacteroidota bacterium | reverse complement strand
CAAACAGGGCGCATTCAGTAGCTTCATTACCATTCCTATCCCTTGCCTGAGAACATTAGTCTCTGTATAATTGATAGTCAACATTTGCTGGTATATAAAATTTTCCCTTTATTCGCTATATGAATAAAGATACACGATCTCAAATCTCTCATATCCTACTGGATTGTGTAGACAGAGCCTTACAAAGAACTCAAAAAAACAGATCTCATCGGCCTTTTCACGACGCTTTGTTAACGAAAAAGCTGGTTCAAGCTTCCGCTTTTGAAAGATCGTTTTCAACCTCATTTGGTCAAGGGCCAATAGAAGAAATATCATCGATCATAGCCAATGCGAATGGTTTTGAAGTGGAACGACAAAGAAACACCCACATCAATGTCTTTAAGGGCGCAATAGATGAAATAGAAAGGATTTGCAGTAGTCTTCGTAGCAAAGAAAAAACGCCCAATTGGAAAAAAGAAGTTCAAAAGGTGACCGCTTTTTCTAAAGGAGACACAGAAGTACGAAGAGTTATCTCGGATCTCTGGTTGAAAAAGAATGGGGTTGAACATTTCATTTCAATAAAGACCGTCAAGCCGAATTTGGATCAAACAGAAAAAGCAAAAAATGATATGCTCCTGTTAAAAGCACATGACCCAAACTTCAGCGTTTACTTCGGACTGTTTTACAATCCTGGTGGTAGCGAGAGGTCGAGTTACAATTGGAAAGTACCATCAAGCATTTTTAATATGCACCAAGATGAGGTCGTACTTATCGGTTCCGACTATTGGAATTTTCTTGGTGGGCAGCAAAACACTTATGAAAATTTACTCCAGATTTTTGAAGAGGTAGGGCAGATCACGCAGCAAAAAATCACTAAGCTATAGCCATCTGTTCAAACTTCTCTTTCCAATCTTCAAGGGCTGTGTTTTTATACCTTGAAAACTTAAATCCTTCATATTCCTGAATACGCTCTTTATTCATCAATCTTAGGATGTGCTTTCCGATAGCATACCCCAGTCCGATAGGAACCGCATTACCTATCTGTTTATATTGTTCAATGATACTACCCTCAATTTGCCAATCATCCGGAAATTCTTGAATTCTTTTATATTCTTGCACACTTAATGGTCGATCTTCCAGTGGGTGAGCCAGATCAGTAGCTGGCATGGCAGGATGAGTAACCAAGGTCGGGCTAGGCAAGTCCCAAGCTAAACGTCTTAGAAAACCCGTCTTACCACCTCCCGCATAAAAGGATTTCCCTAATGCTTCTTTTTGTAATTCTAATGGTAATGCACGCCAGTTCTGTCCAGCTTTAAGTAGCCTGTAGTATTTCAATCTTTTCTCAGGGAAATTCAAGTGTTTGTGTTCTACCTCCTCTAATCCTTTTACTGCCTGCCGAAAGCTTGTCCATGGTTCCAGTCCATATGCACCTTCTTCAGCATGGGTCGGTTCTAAGAATGGGATATAAGTATCATCCCGCGAACAAATGATAACCACTCGTTCTCTTTTTTGGGGCGTTCCATAATTGGCGGCATTATACAAATTGAAATTTACTGTATAACCTGCTTTTTCTAATCTTTTTATGATGGTATTCAAAGCTCCTCCCGGTAACTCCTCTTTGGACAATAATGCTTTCCCTTCTCCACGTTCCGCATGTGGGCGATGTTTCAATGGAGCGGAGAGCAGTCCTCTTACATTTTCGATAACTGCGTACTTTGGACGTATCCCTCTTATCATATCAATGAAGTTAAGGAATACATTTCCTCTCTCATCTTCAAAAGCTTTTCTTTTACCTGCTGTACTAAAAGCTTGACAAGGAGGACCGCCTACGATCAAGTCTACTTCTTCATCTTCTTCGACACCTGCTATTCTTAACACTTTTTCAGGGGTGTAGTCTCTAATATCACCCACTAGGGCCACATCCGGTTTATTTCTTACAATTGTTTTCCTACACGATTTATTGATTTCGCTCGCGAACAAAACATCAAAACCCGCTTTTTCTAAACCTATATCCATACCCATAGCTCCACTGAAGAAGCTTAATACAATTGGCTTATTGTTCTTTTTTCGACCTAAACCATAAAACAATTTATCTTCAGCAACACCACAATTATTGTTACTGATATAGGTTTTTACAGCTTTCTCACTAAGAATCCAAGAACGTCCGATTTTTTCTGCCTTTAGTTTACCATCACGACATAAGTTACGAACTTGCTGTGGTGATAAGTTCATTTGCAGAGCGGCTTCGAATACACTGATCAAGGTACTTGCTTTTATTTCGTCAACGAAAATATTTCAGGTACCAAAATTAGTACTTATTTTCAAAAAGAACAACAAAAAACTAATAATTTTAGCCTCTCCCCGCGCAAAGGATTGCAGTGGAAATGAGGGGGCTAAGGAGCGCACTGAGCGGCGGGCTAAAAAGGCGGCCCAGAGGTAGCCATTTTTAGCCCTGCCAGCGAAGCAGCGAACAGCCCCCGAATTGCAACGGAAAGCCTGGTGCCCGCAGTGAAAGGCTGACGCCTTAGACATAAGACTCAAGACGTAAGACATAAGATTTCCTGCTCGATGCCATTTGGGATTTCTGGCAAGTTTTAAAGCCTTTCATTGCGGGTATGCGCCATTCAGTATATCATCAGCACATTAAAAAACCGCCCATTATTACGTCAATATTATAATTTTTCCATTACATCCATCATGAAATAGTTTTATAGCGATCAATCGCTATTTTTGTAAGCCCTCCTGTAGTGCGGATACTTAAGATACCCGCACTGCGTTCAAGAGTGAGTACAGGATATTAATTTCTACACAAGCTCTGACCAAGTGAAGCCGCAAATATGAAGTTTAAGGCATCTTGGTTGTATATTGGATTTTGAACCCGAACGAACGATATATCTCTATGCCATTACGATTACGTGATCTATCCCTTCTTGTATTGGGATGTTGTTTATTTCTTTTTGCTTCCACCGACTTTAAGGTTAATGCTCAGATCATAATTAATGAGGTGAGTGAGAACCCGAGTCAGAGCGAGAGTACCAATGATGGTTTCATTGAATTGACCAATATTGGTAGCTCACCTACGGATGTGGGTTGCTGGGTGATCACCAATGGTGAATGGGCCATCACTTTGCCTGCGGGTACGACCATCAACCCCGGTGATGCTTTTTTGATCGCTTGTAGTGAAGACACTTCAATGGAGGGTTTCGGACTTTCTGCTGCTTGTGGTGGTCCGACTTCAGGATTGACTTGCGCGGAATGTGATTATCCGGGTTTGCCTATTGATTTTGATGTTTGTGACCCTGCGAATGTTTCTTTCTTTGATCCAGGCGAGCAGGGTTTCAATCTAGACAACCCGAATCCTAATGGTACGGATGGGGATCAGGTGGTGATATTTGATGATGGGGGTACAGTGATAGAAGCAATCCAATGGGGCGGTGGCGGTCAGTCTACTGATGACAATACGGCTATTCTTACGGGCACTTATACTTTAGGAACTTCGGTACCGGGTGAAGATGTGCCTTTAATACCTAATGACGCGGCTTGTGGGTTCACCGCTAATGGCATTGATTTCACGATGCCTAATATCAGTACCTACACGGATATTGGTTTCGCGGATGTGGGTTGTAATTCATCGCATGTGCAGGATGCTTTTGGCAATTGGGTGCTAACGGAATACCCTACACCAGGCTTATTGGACAATGTATTGCCAGGTGAAGAAGATGAGGGTTTTCAGCTAACTGCCAGCGTGGATGGTGGTCCATTTGTTCCGCTTTCTGCTTTGGATGCGAATTATTGCGACATTACGAGTTTGCAGTTCCATTTAGAGGTGTACAACTATACGCAGGTACAGCCTGATCTTTTTAATTGTGCGGGTTCTACGAATGGGGCGCAGATCGGTTCTTATGTGTTTGATGCGACAAGTGGTACTTATGAGCCGTGGACAGTTACACAAACAGGGGCGACCAATGGCGGTACGACAGAATTTGATTACACAATTAGTGGACCGCTACCAGGTGGTTCTTTGACTTTCAATACGCAATGGGCGGATTATACGAATGATCTGGGATCTGCCGCTGCTTTACCGGGTTCTATTGGTTCAAGCTGCTATCATTTTGAGAGCGTGACGATCAACATTATTGAGCCGATCATGACATCTGATGCCTTCATTGAATGTCCAGCTGATTTCAACCCTGGTTTGGTGGATGTTTCCACTATTATTTCTGGTGGTAGTGTGCCGAATGTCTATGAGTTGTTTTACAATGGGGCTTCGCAAGGAACGAATACTACAGGTGTTTTCGCCATTCCTGCGGGTGCGCCTGCACCTATTACCATTGAGGTGACCGATTCTGAGGCATGTAGCTTAACGCCTACTGTAATTACAATTGATGCGAGTTGTGAACTAGAGCCTGAATGTTCTGAAAACTATCAGATAACAGGTAGTTCCGACGGGGCCGCATTCTGTACTACGGGTACGGTTGATCTTTGTTTTTCTGGTGATACGCTTCCTGGTGGGGGAACGCTCTACTGGTATCAGAACGAAACGGCACTGGCTGACCCTACTGTTGGGGAATTGGTGGGAACGCAGACCATTCCTATCGGTACACCTCCTACTTCACAGGCGGCTAGTTTGACTTGGGATTTTGAGCCTGGGGGAGTTGGCTCATTACTTACTCCAACTTCCTCGAATACGAATCTATTAGGTGATGATTTCGATTATGGGACAAGTTTGGGTGGTAATGGTATTTTGGGATTTTTCGGAGGTAATCCAGGTAATGCTTTTAATGGAGACACTTGGCCAACTACGACAACTATTGATCTTAATGCTTTTTATGAGTTTTGCTTCACTCCTGCGGATGCAGATGATTGCTACGATTTTCAAATCTCATCCATCACATTTGACCGTAGAAAGTCTACAAGCGATGGACCCATTAATGTTGTTGCTTCTGCTAGTATTGATGGTTTCGCTACAACTTTGGGCGGATCACCAACAGCTAACCTCTCCCCTACATTGACCAATGATATGTTCCAGAATACAACTATTCCGATTGGTTCTTTGACGGATTGGCAAACGGTCCCCAATGGGGAAACAATGTGCATTCGTTTATACGGAATCGAATCGGTTAGTAGTGGAGGAACTTTAAGAATTGATAATATTCAAGTAGATGGTACGCTTGTTCCTTCTACCCAATGCTTTAATGATGCCTATTATTTCAATGGTTCCTTAGGCT
>JAHDGT010000339.1 GCA_020631675.1 Bacteroidota bacterium | reverse complement strand
ACTCACGCCCCATCTATCCCATTTAGTACCACTCCTATCCCTTGCGCACGCAACAACTAATTTTGATCGGACGACATTATGACACTCGTATTGTCGACCTTTTCTATCAAACCTCCCACTAAAGAAAAAACGTAACTATTTAGGTTGGGCTTTTGAGATGAAAAATCTAAATAAAAAGGGCTGCCTCTTAACGAGACAGCCCTTCTTGGGTTTTCAATCTGCTAACTACTTACTGATTAATAGTAGCATAAAGTAGTCAGCTTAATGAAATTTTTGTTTAGTATACGAATAGCTTCTTAGTAGCTTTCAGCTCACCATTAGATACCGTTACCAAGTAACAACCAGGCGTTAAGCCAGAAACATCTAAGCTCACATCATCACCAGACAAGTCAGAAGTCTTACTGATCAACTGACGACCCGTTAAATCGTAAACCTCAATGCTAACAGGCGCATTAACAGGAGAATCGTACTCAATGTTAACCACATTCGTAGCTGGGTTAGGGAATACATTCAATTCCATTGCTGGAGCTTCTGTGATCTGCGTACTACCGTCTAAACGAGATGCATAAGTCGTGAAGGTGTAGATATCACCATAAGCTGTCCACCCACTCGGACAACGCGTTCTCATTCTCATTTCATAAGTAGTAGAAGGCGATAAGAACTTGAGTGTTTTCCACGTGTTCTTGGTACCTTTCTTCAACCAAGTAGAAGTACCTTCCGGACGATATTGGATGTTGTAACGAATCGCATCAGGAACAGCCTCCCATTGTAATGTTACTCTATCATCTTGTACGTTCGACAACCAAATGTCTTGTGGATCCGTACACTCTTCAGCTGGAGGTGGTGGCGGTGGAGCTACATACTCATCAATCTGAATGGTATAATCTTCAACCTCACCATATTGGAATGCTTCACAAGCTGTTTGTGGGTCATCCCACTTCATAGATACTCTTAAACGAGTCTGACCAGTAGTCGCATCAGAAGGAATTGTGAAAGTACCAACAACCGCAGCAGGAGAAGCAGAACCAGAGTCGTATACTAACTCACCCGCATCATCAAAGTCTAAATCTTGGTTGTAGTCGATCCATATCTTCCAGTACTCATTGTAAGTATCCGCACCGAAACCAGGAATCAATACCGCAGAAAGCTCTTGACCTTGCTCAGTTGAAATGGTAGTGCCTGTATAGTCACCATATCCATTATCATTACCAGATGGGTTTGACATTGTACCGATAGATACCTCATCGATCCACTCGTAGCTGCTATCAGAACCATTAGACCCACAGTAATCATCAGCAGGAGGTGTTGTACCTGTACCATCTGTGCCACTGCCGTCTGTAGGCGTACCATCCGTTCCGCTACCATCTGTACCAGCACCATCTGTTGGTGTACCGTCTGTTCCGCTACCGTCTGTACCAGCACCATCTGTTGGTGTACCATCTGTTCCTGAACCGTCCGTACCACTACCATCTGTTGGAGGAGTACCACCGCCACCGCAGCCATTAGAAGTCAATAAAGAAGCTCTCCAGCCACCAGCGTCAAATAAGGCACGCATACGAGACTTCTGTCCTTCTGTGAACAAGTTCATACACGCATCATTACTGTAGTCCATATAGTTCTGAACCATATCAGTAGAACTACAAGAAACATGACCCGTAGAACAACCATAGTTAGGGTTATCAGAAGTTGGTGTATCACTTACAAAGTCATCAACACTACAACCACCATCACCCCAAATGTGGCGAAGGTTTAGCCAGTGTCCTACCTCATGCGTTAATGTACGACCTCCATCAAAAGGAGAAGAAACATTACCAGTAGTACCAGTGGCAGTTGTTAAATTCACAACACCATCGGTGCTTGCATTACCACCGGGGAATTGCGCATAACCGAGAATACCACCTGACATATTACAAACCCAAACGTTCAAATAGTCGCCAGTTGGCCAAGCATCAATACCACCCGTAGAAGAAAACTTCATCGCATCATTCGTGCTAAATGCACTAGTTGAAGTATAAGTACGAGTAATACCAGTTGTTGGGTTTCCATCAGGATCAATAGAAGCTAAGCAGAATTCAATTTCCGCATCAGCAGCTACACCAACAAAGGCAGAGGGCGTTGAAGAAGCATCTGCGTTCAAACGGCGGAAATCGTCATTCAAAACCTGCATTTGCGACTCGATCTGCGCATCACTGATGTTTTGAGCGTTCGTATTGTACAATACGTGTACAACAGTGGGGATGGTAATAATTCCTTCCACACGCTGCGTATTATTATCAATAGCTTCTTGCGTGTGTCTTTCTATACTCGCAAGGCGATCCGCTAAGCGAGCATCATTTTCTAGTAGCATATCTAAATGCTCCATAGCGGAGCAATTTCTATGCTGAGCGTTCAGATCACTTTGTGGTGCGATCATACACCCGAATAGCATCACTAAGATGAGTAGTGTGTTTTTCATGATTGAGGTTGTGATTAAATGGATTTGAAAGGCATTTTATAATGAATAAAAAAGCCTTTTTGTGATTAATTGGTACTTGTATATTCGCAAAATACTAGTTTTTGTTACCACATTTTTTAAGCTCTAATAGGACAAACTACTATAGCTATAGTATTTAGAAATTCGCAATGGCTATTCACATGAAAAAAGGTTCAGTAATGATTTATTTATTTTAAATGTCAAAAAATAAATTTTAACATTTTTTTGTTTTTAAATTTCCATGACACTGTAACAACAAGGGTATGACAATAAGGCGAGATTCCGTCTTTACCTGTCGAACAAAGTAGGAGGCAACCCTTTTAAGAAAATGCCCCTCTATCTTCTGTTTTAAGTACCTGGACAAAAGTACTTATCAATTTTTCCCAAAATTGGACGTCTTTTTTCTACTTGGGAGACTTTATTGAACTTTTTCCTTTTTGGCACGTATCATAGTCTATGTTAGAAAAAACAAACCCAAGATGCTATTCAACTATCAATCTATTGTTTATACATTCAAATTCTAACAACATTATTCAGGCTTCAAATTTCTTTGCTTATTGGGTATGGTTTTTCTGATACCTAAAGCAAATATGTTCGTCTCAATGCTGGCTTTTTTGAAAAAGCATTTGCTTGTTGATGAACAAGACCGTAACTTATTCAGAACAAGTTAGTACTACAGCACCTTATTACCCGAATCCCTAAGCTTTAGTACTTACAAAAACATAAGACCTATGTGTGGAATTGTTGGTTATATCGGACAGAAAGAGGCATTCCCTATTTTAATCAAAGGATTGCAACGTTTAGAGTACCGTGGCTATGATAGTGCTGGAGTTGCGCTGTTAAATGGAGATCTTAATATTTATAAGTGCAAAGGAAAGGTAAATGACCTTTTAGCACATACAGACGGAAAAAAGCTTTGCGGTAATATAGGTATTGGTCATACCCGCTGGGCAACGCATGGTGAACCCAATGACATCAATGCGCATCCACATACCTCCTCAGATGGTAAGTTAGCCATCATTCACAACGGAATCATAGAAAATTACGCAGTTCTAAAAGAAGAACTGATAAAGCGTGGACATACTTTTGAAAGTGATACTGATACGGAAGTATTAGTACACTTGATCGAAGAAGTAAGAAAGAAAGGCGGCATGCCTTTAGAAGAAGCTGTTCGTACTGCTTTGCAACAAGTTGTTGGTGCTTATGCTATAGTTGTTATGAGTAATGATGAGCAACGCAAATTAGTAGCAGCCCGTAAAAGTAGTCCCTTAGTAATTGGTATCGGAAAAGAGGAAAATGAATTTTTCATCGCATCAGATGCGACCCCTATTGTAGAGCACACTAGAGAAGTGGTTTATTTGAATGACCACGAGATCGCTTTGATGGACAAAGAATCCGGTCTAAGTATTCGCACCATCGAAAATAAAGAGAAAACACCTTTCGTACAGGCATTAGAGATGAATTTGGAAATGCTTGAGAAAGGCGGCTTCGATCATTTCATGTTAAAAGAGATCAATGAGCAGGCACGTTCTATTAGTGACAGCATGCGTGGTCGCTTAGATGCGGCTTTGGGTACGGTTCGATTAGGAGGTTTGTCTGAACATCAGCAAAAGTTCTTCCAAGCGAAGCGAATCATTATCGTTGCTTGCGGTACTTCATGGCATGCGGGCATGGTTGGTGAATATTTGTTCGAAGATTTCGCAAGGATCCCTGTTGAAGTAGAATATGCTTCGGAGTTCCGATATAGAAACCCGATCATCAACGAAGATGATGTGGTGATCGCTATTTCTCAATCCGGTGAAACCGCTGACACACTTGCCGCTATCCGATTAGCGAAAGAGAAAGGCGCTACGATTTTAGGCATTTGTAATGTGGTGGGTTCATCCATTTCAAGAGAGACAGATGCGGGTGCTTATACCCATGCTGGTCCTGAAATCGGTGTAGCTTCAACCAAAGCATTCACCGCTCAGCTTACGATCCTCTCCTTAATGGCACTAATGCTGGCTAAGCACAAAGGAACAATGAGTCGCTCACGCTACATGAAATTAGTACAAGAGTTAGACCGCATTCCAGAAAAGATCACAGCAGCCTTAAAGTGCGAAGAACAAGTAGAATACATCTCAGGGGAATACAAAGACGCTTCTAATTTCTTGTACTTAGGTAGAGGTTACAACTTCCCTGTTGCTTTAGAAGGTGCTTTGAAGCTGAAAGAGATCAGTTACATCCATGCGGAGGGTTATCCTGCTGCTGAGATGAAGCACGGACCTATTGCTCTAATAGATGAAGAAATGCCTGTTGTGGTTTTGGCAACTAAGTCAAGTACCTATGAAAAAGTGCTTTCAGGTATTCAAGAGGTGAAAGCACGTAAGGGTAAAATCATCGCGATCGCGAACGAAAAAGATCCTGAGCTGGAGCGTTTATCTGATCATGTGATCTATATACCAGAAACGGAAGAGCCTTTCGCTCCGATGCTGAGTGTAGTACCTCTGCAACTACTCGCCTACCACATTGCTGTAATGCGTGAATGTAATGTGGATCAGCCACGTAATTTAGCAAAGTCTGTAACTGTTGAATAACGATTTAATTTGAAAATTTGAAAATGAGTCAATTTGAAAATGTTGATCTATCACAGATGAAAACATTTTCAAATTGGCTCATTTCATTTATGATTGACTCATTGTCCTGCGCAAGGGATAGGAGTGGTACTAAATGGGATAGATGGGGCGTGAGTGCCTG
>JAHDGT010000338.1 GCA_020631675.1 Bacteroidota bacterium | reverse complement strand
GTTACTAGAACAAAAACATTGGATTAAGCTCATTCCTTTTGTGATTTTGGCATTGCTTAGCACTGCTTGCGGGCAAGAAGATGCTGGCTTGTCAAGTAGTAACACAAGCAAGAATGGTGGACTTTTATTTGATCTGGTTTCAGCGAAAAGCACTGGCATCGCGTTTACTAATAAAATTGCAGATAGCAACGCTCAAAATTTCATGAACTACCCTTACATCTATATGGGAGCAGGGGTATGCATTGGTGATGTGAATAATGATGGTTTGGAAGATGTGTTTTTTAGTGCCAATCAAGGGGCAAATGCCTTGTATCTGAATAAGGGAGAATTTGTTTTTGAGGACATAAGTGAGAAAGCGGGTATTCAAGACATAAGCGGTTTCTCAACAGGGGCATGCATGGTGGATGTGAACGCGGACGGCTGGTTGGATATTTATGTGTGTAAGGCGGGTATTACGAATGTGGCGGAAGAAAGGAGAAACAGGCTCTTTGTCAATCAGCAGAATGGTACTTTTAAAGAAGCGGCGAAGGAATATGGCTTAGCGGATGAGGGTTATGGTACACAGGCTTATTTCTTTGATCAGGACAAGGACGGGGATCTGGATATGTACTTGCTGAATCATAGAGCGGATTTCAAGTACTCTAATAAGTTGGATGAAAAAAATCAGCGAGCGATCTCTCCTTATAGCTCGGATAAGTTGTACAGAAATGATGGAGGGAAGTTCGTGGATGCTTATCCTTTGGGGATAAATAAAGCTTGGGGTTTGAGTGCGGCGCTACACGATTTCAATGAGGATGGCTGGACGGATATTTATGTGTGTAATGATTTCATACAGCCGGATCACTTGTGGGTCAATGATCAAAAGGGGGCTTTTAAGGATAATATTTTGACGCTTATGGATCATATACCACAATTCAGCATGGGTTCGGATGTGGCGGATGTGAATAATGATGGACAGATGGATCTGATGGTTTTGGATATGGCCAATACCAGTCATGAACGCTCGAAGCAAAATATGGCTTCTATGAATGTAAGCCAGTTCAATTTGATGGTGAGCAAGGGCTATCATTATCAATACATGACCAATAATTTGCATTTGAAAAGAGCGAATGGGGTGTATCAGGAAGTGGCACAATTTGCAGGGATATCGAAAACAGATTGGAGCTGGGCATCTCTATTGGCGGATTTTGATCAAGATGGCAAGCGGGATCTTTATGTGACGAATGGGATCAGAAGAGATTACCACAACAATGATTTCATCAGTTATATGAAAGAACTGCAACGTAAAAAGGAAGAGGTTGCGTTGAGCCATTTGCTTGATAAATTGGGTGAGGTGAAGATGTCTAATTATGCCTATAAAAATGAAGGCGATACTCGCTTTACCGAAGTGGGGAAGTCGTGGGGTTTGAACCAAAAAAGTTTCTCTAATGGGGCGGCTTATGGTGACTTAGATAATGATGGGGATCTGGATTTAGTAGTGAATAATATTGATGCGAATGCCTTTGTGTATCGCAACAATAGTAATAGAGAAAATCACATCAAATTGGATCTGAAAGGTCCGGCAGCTAATCCCCAAGCTATAGGCGCGAAAGTGCGATTGAGTATGGACGGCGGTGCGGAGGAGATCGTGTATGAGCATTTTATGAATAGGGGGTATTTATCGAGCATGTCGCCCATTGCTTGTTTGGCTACGGGCGAGTATGATAAAATAGATGAACTGCTTGTGGATTGGGGCAATGGTACGCAAACGATCATGAAGAACATTCAAGTGGGGCAAGTGCTTAAACTCTCTGCGGAAGGGGCTAAAAGATCTGTTGATAATAAGAGGCTGTCGAAGTCATATTTCACGCCTAAGAAAAAGCTTTTGAATCACAGCCATAAAGAGGGCTATTTCAATGATTTTTCACGGGAGATCTTACTGCCACAAAAGCTATCTACGCTGGGTCCGGATGCGGCGATAGGTGATGTGAATGGCGATGGCTTGGATGATGTGTTCATACCCGGTTCTAAGGGCTTCCCGTCGGCAATGTATGTACAATCAACAGACGGAAGCTTCGAGCCTACGAATGAAGCGATATGGAATAAAGACTTACAAAACGAAGATGTGAACGCTTTATTCTTTGATGCGGATGGAGATGGGGATCAGGATCTGTACGTTGCCAGTGGAGGCAATGAAGCCCCTGAAGGAAGCAGACTGCTGCAAGATCGCTTGTATCAAAATGATGGTAAAGGCAATTTCCGTTCGATCAAAGGCTTTATTCCGGATATGCTGACCAGCACCAAAGCCGTTGCTGCAGGTGATTATGACCAAGACGGGGATCTGGATCTATTTGTTGGTGGTAGATTGGTTTCCGCGAAATACCCTTTAACACCCAGCTCGTATTTATTGGAGAATCTTGGAGGTGGTCGCTTTAAGATCGTAAGTCCGGACAAAGCCCCCGACTTGGAAAAAATAGGCATGGTGACAGATGCCGTTTTCGTTGATGAGGATGGGGATAATGACTTGGACCTGGTCGTTGTGGGGGAGTGGATGCGACCCACGGTATTTGGAAACAAAGAAGGGCAGTTCCGACAGAAAGCCTTGTCGGATGAAGCTTTAACGGGCTGGTGGTACGAACTCAATACCGCTGATCTGAATGGAGATGGACAAGCGGATTTTGTATTGGGGAATTTGGGGACGAACAATAAATTCAAGGCATCTAAAAAAGCACCACTGCACATTTATGCCAATGATTTTGATGATAATGGTAGCTTGGATATTGTCTTGGCCAATCAAAGAAAAGATGAACTATTGCCTTTGAGGGGTAGAGCATGTTCTTCGGATCAAATGCCTTTCATTAAAGAGAAGTTTCCGACTTACAGTGATTTCGCGAATGCGGACTTAAAAGGTATTTATACCGCCCCGAAAATTGACGAAGCCAAGCACTTGATCGCGGAAGATTTTCAAACGGTGGTTTTGTTGAGTAAAGCAGGAGGGGAGTATGAAAAAGCGGTATTACCCTCGGTCGCACAATTCGGCCCGACTTTATCCACCGTTATTGCTGATGTGAATGGAGATGAACGTTTAGACATTGTAGGTGTAGGGAATATACAGCAGACCGAGGCCGAGACCGTGAAGTACGATGCCAACAAAGGCTATGTCTTACTGAATGAAAATGATGGTAGCTTCTCTTCCCATCAAGACCCCAACTTCATCACGATCGGGAATATCAAAACGATCGAACGCTTGGAAGTGAAAGGTGAACAAGTATTGCTAGTTTTAGGAAATAATGGTCCGGTGAGCTGCTATGGCATCAAGTAGACAAGATATACCCTACTTCCCCCTCAATAAATTAATGCTCACCGTAGCCAGATCCGAATTCGGGAATTTGCCGAAATACTTTTGATCGACGAACAAACCCGCTTCTTCCGCCATTTTGTGGAAAACCTCTATTTCTACAATATACTGGTCAGAGAAGCCATGTGTGGCATCATAAGCTGTAGCCGCTGTTCTTCCAATATGCTGTGCTGC
Organism: Bacteroidota bacterium; assembly: GCA_020631675.1. Taxonomy (GTDB): domain Bacteria; phylum Bacteroidota; class Bacteroidia; order Chitinophagales; family UBA2359; genus JAHDGT01. Next base: position 1,706 of record JAHDGT010000338.1, on the reverse strand, counting down.
CAAGCTTGGAGAAATGGTATGCAGCTCAATGACCAGTAAGCCAAAACGTTGAAGGTAGGGCGACCATTTTTGCAGATGCTCTCGCAAATTATCCTCAACCGCATTGTTTGATATTTTTACACCTCTATGTGCGAAAGCCCCACTAGATGTACTCACTCTATTAGGTGTCAACTGCTGTGGATCTTCCCAAATTCTATTGTGATCCAAGAAGGTGCGCACATTCAGCAGATCACCCAAAGCTATCCCATAGTCTTCTTGTAAATGCGCTGCCAAAAGATCCGGTCTGCCAATATCCCCCCAGATCAATTTTGCCCAAATATCGGCACTGATCAGGTTCGCTCTACTCACTTTAAGTGCTGCTTGGTTATAATCCGCACCCACTAAAAACAAAGGATGTTCTTCCAGCATCGTACCCCGCAAAGTGCGCTGCTCGATCACTTCGTATAAATGCTGTAAATAGGCCCCATTACCGCAACCCATATCCACAATGCCCTTAGGCTGTTGCTCGATCGGCTGGTTGAACAAAGCCATAATGATCTCGTCTACCTTCTTGAAATACGCGCCATGCGCACCACCACTGCCCCAAACATTCATTTCCCGATCCACATGCGCCTCTGGCTCATCCGGCCCCACCTGACGTAAGACAGTAGGATCCCCGAACATCAGTTCATCCACTTTTCTGAATGTCGGACTATAAGACACTGTCACCCCATAAGCACTCGCTCTACGGGCATAAAACAAGCCTTTATCCGTAAAGCGATACGTTTCTCTCTTCTTCTCGAACCAACCTAAATAGCTGAAAAAATCAAGTAAAGCGGTAAAGCTTTCCGCATCCTTATGAAACTCCTCTGCCTTGAAAGAAGCCTCCATAAAATACTTGTGGAACATGCCGCTCATACCCAAAGCCACCACACTCGGAGCAACTAAAACCCCTTCAATATGCTTCAAAACCTGATCAAGTATGGGCTGTTTGTCAAGGGTCTCATCCGCAGCTACTTCAATGCCATAACCTGCTTTAAAACGCGGTAAAATGGCCGCCATTTTCTTAAAAGGCTCCACATTGAATTTCCTTCGATGATACTTCCCTGATAACTGAAGCAATTCTATCACATCTTTATATAGATCGCAATAAGAAAACGCGATTTTACTCTTCTCATTCAACTTTATATGCACCTCATCCTTCGCATTATCCACTTCATGTGCCAGCCATCCTTGCGACGCCAATATTCGTAAACCTACATTCAAGTACCCCTCATTCGCATCAAAATCCGCACAGATCTTACTTAATGTCACAGACTCTTTTTCCAATAAATAGCTCAACACCCCCTGCTTATGAAAAGCATAGGCAACCGGCGCGGTCGCCAATCCATCCAAATGCCTGAATAGATCAGACCTATACACCCGTTTTTGTTCTTTCGTCAGCATATATAAAGGAGGTTATTTTGCATCCAAAGTAAGGAATAATCACGCTCACTGATTAAGCATGCATAAATCGTGCGAGTTACAAGCTAAGGATTTATATTTAGGCTGCGCACCCGCAATAAAAAGGGGGATCTTTTTTTCATTCAGCAAATGACCCTAAATGGCATAATTGTCCCTATTGGCAAAAAGACGTTGCATGCAACGTCTCTGCCTGAAATCCCTTTTTACTGCGGGTACCGGGCTTTCCGTTAAAATTCCCGTGCCGCCTGCTGCTGTTTGGCAGG
>JAHDGT010000337.1 GCA_020631675.1 Bacteroidota bacterium | reverse complement strand
ACGAACCGACAGGCAGTGCGCTTAATAGGAACGGATAGCCCGGTGGCCGCAGTGAAAGCTTGCGCTTTCTTTAGACTCGAGACATGAGACTCGAGACATGAGATTTCGTGCAGTGTGCCGAGTTGTGTAGTTACTAAAGCACGCTTTTATTGCGGGCATGCGCCCTGTTTTGAATTATGAATTTAAGATGTAGTCTTATTAAACATTAACAAGTCAAGAGCAGTGTTTTTTGGGCTCGGTGCTTATTTAACGCAGGCTTTAAGTAAAGCGGCTGTCTAATACTGCTTGGCTGCGTATCTTAGCGGCTTGAATAACCATTGTACCCCAAATCGCTGATGAACTACATTCAAATCTCTTTATTGCCGCATATCACTGATGTGAAAGGTGAGCAGGTACGTGCGCAGGCGGCTTCTTTTTTAGGTATTGATACTGGTGAGGTGAAATGCTCGCAGGTTTATGCGGTGCAGTATAATCTCAAGGATCATGATATGGAGCGTTTCGCGCATACTTGTCTTGGTGATGAGATCATGAATAAGGTAAGCGTTGATCAAATTGAGTTGCCTGCTGAAAACTTTAAGGCATTCATAGCCGTGGCAAAGCTGCCGGGGGTAACGGATGATGAAGGGACTTCCGCGCAAAAAGCTTTAGCGGACTTGATCGAAGGGAATGATTTTGATACGCAAACGCAGCACATATTCAGTCAGACGCTTTATTATATTGAAAAGCCATTGACCCGAAGACAGTTGAAGCAGATCGCTGAAGAACTGCTGGGCAACAAATTGATCCACCACTTTCAATATGACACCTTAGGAGCGGTTCAAAGCCTAAAGCTCAATCAGCTTTATGTGCCTAAGGTGCGTTTGGTGACGGATACGACGACGACTACCATCGATCTTAATCTCGCGGATGATGAGTTATTGGCTTTGTCTAAGCGAATGGTTTTGGCACTGAACTTAGCGGAGATGAAGGCGGTGCAGACGCATTATAATTACCCGACCATACAGGCTAAACGTGCTAAAGTGGGACTTCCTGCTTCGCCGACGGACTGTGAGTTGGAGGTGATCGCGCAGACTTGGAGTGAGCATTGTAAGCATAAGGAGTTCAATGCCGTGATCCATTTTGTGGATAAGGAAACGGGGGAGGAAAAGCAGGTGAACAGTCTTTTCAAAACCTTTATCAAGGGTTCTACAGAGAAAGTACGTCAGCTGCTACAAGAAAAAGGCAATGATTGGTTGGTGAAGGTGTTCACGGATAATGCGGGCATTGTGCGCATGAACGAGGATACGCACTTTGTTTGGAAAGTGGAAACGCATAACTCGCCTTCTGCTTTGGATCCTTACGGGGGTGCGATCACTGGTATTTTGGGTAATAATCGCGACCCATTGGCTACTGGTATTGGTGGTGCGAGATTGCTTTTCAATACGAATGTGCTCTGCTTCGGCTCTCCTTATTTTGACGGAAAGTTACTTACTGGTCAACTACACCCTAAACGCATCTTTAGTGGGGTGCGCCACGGTATTGAAGACGGAGGAAATAAATCGGGTATCCCTACGGTAAATGGATCTATCATTTTCGATGATCGCTTTAGGGGCAAGCCTTTGGTGTATTGTGGAACGGGTGGTATTCTAAAGCCGGAATACAATGGCAGGCCGACTTTCGAGAAGTTGATCGACCCGGGAGATCGCATCATTATGGCTGGTGGTAGAGTGGGTAAAGACGGTATTCATGGTGCGACCTTCTCTTCTATTGAGATCGACGAGCACTCGCCTATGTCGGCCGTGCAGATCGGTAGTCCGATCACCCAAAAATTGATGGCGGATTTCATGATCCGTGCTTGTGAGCAAGGACTGATCAAATCGAGCACTGACAATGGTGCGGGTGGTTTGAGTAGTAGCATTGGCGAATTGGCTACGATCACCAATGGCGCATTGGTCCAATTAGAGAAAGTACCTTTAAAATACTCTGGTCTACGTCCGTGGGAGATATTCGTCTCTGAATCACAAGAGCGCATGAGCTTGGTGGTCACACCAGAAAACAAAGCCGCTCTTTTCCAATTGGCAGAAGAAATGGAGGTGGAGCTGACCGACATTGGCCACTTTAGTGACGATGGCAATTTAGACATCCGCTTCGGTGAACAGCGTGTCGCACTGATCGATATGGAGTTTTTGCACGATGGGGTACCACAAAAAGTGATGTACGCGGAATGGGAAAAACCAGATCTCTTAGAGCCGATCATTCAAAATGAGCTGGACCACGAGCAGATATTGATCAAATTACTGGGCAGTCTGAACATCTGTTCTCGGGAATGGGTGATTCGCCAGTACGATCATGAAGTGAAGGGAAAAACGGTAGTAAAACCTTTGATGGGTGAAACGGGTAAAGCCCCACAAGACGCGGCGGTGGTTCGCTTAGGCTTCGGCTCTTATGAAGGAGTCGCGGTGAGTAATGGAATTTGTCCGCAATACGGAGACATTGATCCTTATGAGATGAGCGCGGGTGCTTTTGACGAGGCAGTTCGACAGATCATTTCTGTAGGCGGTACTTTACCGAACCAGAGTGTGAATGATGGTATCTGCTGGAGTGTGAACGATAATTTCTGTGTGCCTGATTCTGAGTTTCACCCGACCAACAACCCAGATGGTAAATTAAAGTTGGCGAAGCTGGTGCGCATGTGCGAGGCTTTATACGATATGAGCACTTACTTCCAGATCCCGATGACTTCGGGTAAGGACAGTATGAAAAACGACTACAAAGGGGATGGCGTACGCATTAGTATACCGCCTACCATTTTGTACTCCATGACCGCAAAGGTGGATGATATTCGCCGTACGGTGACCAGTAACTTCAAGGCGATCGGAGACCGTATTTATCTACTAGGAGACACCTACAATGAGTTGGGGGCTTCTGAGTTCTATAAGTTATTCGGTGAAGTGGGTACGAGTGTACCTAAGGTACGCAAAGAAGCAGCCTACCAATTGTACCAGAAGGTAAGTGATGCTAACCGCGAAGGCTGGATAGAAAGCTGCCACGATTGTTCTGATGGTGGTATGATCATCGCACTGGCAGAATGCTTATTCGGTGGTCAGTTAGGCTGTAATGTGAATGTAGATGGCTTTAGAGAGGATTTAAGTTTACTCTCCATTCTATATGCAGAATCTCACTCTCGTTTCGTAGTAAGTATCGCCCCTGAAAATCAAGCTGCTTTTGAAACGCATTTCGGAGATGCGGCGACTTATTTAGGTAATGTGATCCCTGGTGACAAACTATTGGTGAGCTACAAGGAAGAAGAAATCATTAATCAATCTATTTCTGACCTGATAGCGGCTTGGGAAGGCGGCTTAGCAGTGATGGGAGCGATTGCATAAATAAGACATAAGATTTAAGACGTAAGACTTCGTGCTGACGCTGAAATGTTGATTTATCTCCATCCAAGCATTTAATCCATTACAAAAAAGGCGGACTTTTCAGTCCGCCTTTTTTGTTTGTAGCCTTCACTATATCAGATACCGAACTTGAGCAGTGTTCTACGTCCGTCTAAAGTTCTAGCTTCTAATACATAAACTGAGCCTGGTAGCGCGGGCACATAAACCTGCCAGCTTTGCTCGCCTTTTAAATCATAGTATTTAGACCATCTCCCACTTAAATCCGTCAAAGCGATATCTTTCAAAGGCGCATCTGCTGTAATGGTCAACACCCCATTAAAGACATTGAAAGAAGCGGTCAGATCAAACTCATTTTCTGATAGTCCGTCATGATCCGCATCGGTGAAACCTGTTTCTTGTTTGCCATAGTGCGAACGAGCGAAATCCGTATTATCCGCCTCTAACTCTATAAAGCTGCCTGTGATCTCTTCTGCCGCCAATAAACTTTCCGCGACCGCATCAATGGCGTATAAATGAGTAGGGCCAGACGTATAAATATCAGGACCAAGGTGGTTTGCCAAGAATAAATAAGTGTCAGAAGCCTGCTCATAAGTGAAAGAACCCATTTGCACTCCATCCACTTCAGGTAGTTCTAATAATGGGGTCACTTCTGCCGTTTCCACATCCACCTCAGCAAAAAAACCATTACCAGCGCTGGTGCCTATCGAAGCATCCATATCAAAAAGAAAACTGAACATCCGCCCTTGCTGCACACTGAACTGCAATCCGTGAATGTTATCCTCAATAATAGGGTCACTGATGATCTCAGCCGTACTCACATCTATCGCATAAAGCCTCGAATTTTCCTCTTCATCCACCCCATGTACGAAAAACACCCCATTATCCGAGTCAAAACAAGAAGATGCCGCCGCGACCGCCTGTAAGCCATCCACCTCTCCAATATCTTCCATGGTATTGGTATAAGGGTCCAAAGCGGTCAATACAAAAGCCCCATAAGTTTCGCCATAGATCACGATCTTCAGTCCGTATAAAATATCATTCTGAAGGTCGTATTGAATACCCAAAGGCAGCCCTTCCGAATCCGCTGGTTCATTACTGACCAATTCTCCCGTATTCGCATCTATCACATGCAAACTCGTTCCCCCATCCATATCCGCCCCCCATATGATGTATCGATGATTATCGTGGTCGAAAGTAGAAGAACCCAGTACAACACCCCATAGATCCTCTACAGGGTCAGCGATCAGCATCTCCCCTGTCAGTGGATTCACCTTTGCCAGAGAAGTTCCCGAAGCACCAGAAGACGATGCGTCAAAACTTACCCCATAAACCTCCGCATCATCCAGGCTTTGCGCTTGTAAATCAGCAGCAGTCCAAGCCAATGACAGCACCCCAGTACACAACACAATCAGCAAGAAGAAAGTCGTATATCTGCTCCGTAACATACTCCAGGTATTTTGAGGTGAGGAAATATAATTTAACACTTCATTAAGAAGTGTTAATACCTAAACGAAGAAAATGCAATTAGGTTGCTTTTTGATTTTATTTAGGGCGCGTAGGCGCAATAAAAAGGAGATCAGGCTACTACAACAAATTATCGGCAAGGCACGGAAGACGCCCGTATAAGATTTTCCCAGCAATTCCCCTTTTTACTGCACCTACCGGGCTATCCGTTCAAATTCAGCCACTCCCTGCTGCTGTTTGGCAGGCGTACAAAGAGCTTCGCAAGGTCGCTTTCGTACGCCGCCAAACAGGGCGCATTCAGCGGCTTCATTACCACTGCTATCCCTCGCGCGGCTCATTCAAAAGTTTCCCCACTTAGGCAACGCAATTATAT
>JAHDGT010000336.1 GCA_020631675.1 Bacteroidota bacterium | reverse complement strand
TATTGGATGGGTTGGTATCGCTCATGTGTTGTGTGCATATTTAAATAAACCGCAACTTAATACAGTGTAATCTATGTGTAGGCGCAGGCAAGCAGCGCCGCTACACTGTATCGTATCCATCAAAACATCTATTACCATCTACGGACGCGCAAGGGATAGGAGTGGTAATGAGCCGACTGAATGCGCCCTGTTTGGCGGTATAAAAAGGCGGCCCAGAGGTAGCCATTTTTATAGCTGCCAAACAGCAGCAGGCAGGCGGGGAATTTTAACGGATAGCCCGGTGACCGCAGTAAAAGCTTGCGCTTTTGAGACTCGAGACATGAGACTCGAGACATGAGATTTTCGTGCTGTATGCCGATCATCTTTCCGCCTGCTTACGCAGGCTTTTATTGCGGTCATGCGCCCTAATGCATATCATCATCCATTAGAACAGCAACAAAGTTAGGGAAAAGACGAGGATCCCTACGACCATTAGGAGTAAAGTATAGGGAAGTATGTCTTTGGCTTTGAGACCGGTGATGCCGAGCAGGGGGAGTGCCCAGAAGGGTTGCAGCATGTTGGTGAGTTGATCGCCGTAGACGAGCGCCATGATGCATTTGGGCAGGGAGACGCCTAATTTTTGCGCGGCTTCGATGATGATGGGACCTTGTACGACCCATTGACCGCCTCCGCTGGGGACGAATACGTTGACCAGTCCTGCGCTGATGAAGGTGAAAAATGGGAAGGTGAAGGCGTTGGAGACGCTGACGAAAAAATCGGAAAAGACGTCTATTAAGCCGCCGTATTTCATGATGCCCATGATGCCCGCGTATAGGGGGAATTGGATCATGATGCCGCTGGAACCACCAATGGCGCTGCTGACCGCCGCCGTGAAGCGGGCGATGCTGCCGTGAAAGAGCAAACCTAAGGAAAAGAGGGTGAGGTTGATCCAGTTGAGGCTGATGAAACTGATGCCTCCGCCTGCTTGGAGTACTCGGGTCATATTGTAGCCGGCTATGGCTAAGAGTAAGCCCCCGATGAAGTAGGCCATGAGGGGCGAATGGTCTAATTTCTCGGCTCCGAAGGGGGCGATTTCTTCTTGTTCGTTGCTGAAGCTGTTGACGGGTAATAGATCGGGCGTGCCTGCTGAGCGTTTGCCGATGTAGTACATGACCGCTGGTGCGACGATGAGTATGGCAAGGGTGGCGAAGGCGTTCATGCTGCTGAATATGGTAGCGGAGACGGGGATGACGCCATCCGCGAAACCGCTGCTGCCTGCTTGGATCATGGCGGCGAATTCATGTCCGGGTTCCGCGGCTTTTAGGGTGGCGGAACCGGATAGACCGCCATGCCAGACCATTAAGCCGGAATAGCCTGCCGCACCGATGAGGGGGTAGTTGAGATTGATGGCTTTTCGGGAGGCGCGCTCGCCTACTTTGCGGGCTAAAATGGCACCGAAGACCAAGCCCAAACCCCAATTGAAGAGGGCGACCATCATGGTGAACAGACAAACAAAGAATGCAGCACTGGCAGTAGAGTTACAGAAGCGGAGTACGCCATCTATGACTCGGTTGGCGGGTCTGGTCAGTGCTAAGACATGCCCCAGCACTAAAATCAACATCATCTGCATGGCGAAGGCGAGCAGCTCCCACAATCCTTTTTCCCAATGCTGCGCGATCTGTAGCAGGTGCATGCTATCGGATTTGGGATCCGGGTCGGTGAGCAGTAGGGATAGTAGTGCGGTGAAGAGCGTAAGGATCACCGCAATGGTGAAGGGGGATGGGAGAACTTGCCGAGCGATGGTGACGAAGCGGGTGCTGAAAGACATTTATTGAAGGGTTCGTAAAGGTTATGATTTTGCTGACCACAAAGAACGGAGGACACAAAGGAGCACAAAGATTTTTTCTTTGCGGTGATAAAAATACAAAAGCCCGATACAATGGTGTATCGGGCTTTGAATGATTATTTTAATCCGTTTACGCAAAGGCGCGGTTTAGTATATCCGCTTGTTCTTTATCGTGTTGGGATTTGTAGCCAGTTGCTGGCGACGCACTGGTCTTACGAGCTACGAAATCAAATGGCACGTCGCGGAAGCGGAATTGCAAGTGCCATAGCGCACCCATATTCGCTGGTTCTTCTTGTACCCATGTGAGTTGTACTTTCTTAGGGTACTGCGCCAATAGATCATCAAACTGCTTGCGTGGTAGTGGGTAGAGTTGCTCGATACGAACGATCGCTACATCTTTGATGTCTTCTTCTATGCGTTTCTTATTCAGCTCGTAGTAAAGCTTACCGCTGCACATGATCACCTTGCGCACTTTCTTCTTGTTCTTGACATGCGTATCATCGATCAATTCGCGGAAGCAAGAACCTAAGTTCGTCATTTCTTCTAAGCTGGATACGCACTCTGGGTGACGTAACAAGGACTTAGGCGACATGATCACTAATGGCTTACGGAATGGTCTATTCAACTGGCGACGGATCGCATGGAATAAGTTGGCTGGTGTGGTGATATTGGCCACACAGATGTTCTTCTCACCGCAGGCTTGCAAGAAACGTTCTAAACGCGCACTGGAGTGCTCTGGTCCTTGACCCGCATAACCGTGTGGCAAGAGCATCATCATACCACTCATTCTACCCCACTTACTTTCAGAGGAGGTAATGAATTGATCGATCATGATCTGTGCGCCATTGGCGAAGTCTCCGAACTGTGCTTCCCAAATGGCTAAGTGCTTAGGCGATGCCACAGAGTAACCATACTCAAAACCCAATACCGCGTACTCACTTAAAAGCGAGTTGTAGATCATGAATTCTCCTTGCGTCTCGCTCAATCGAGATAAGCGATTGTACTCGGTGAATTTCTTTTCGTCCATGACCACGGCATGGCGATGTGAGAAAGTGCCTCGCTTCACATCTTGCCCGCTCATACGGATATTACGGCCTTCCATAAGGATCGAGCCATAGGCTAAAAGCTCCGCTCCCGCCCAATCGATGGTATTATTATCAAGCATGTTTGTGCGACCACGATCTAACTGCTTTTTGAATTTGCGGATGGCATTAAAATCCTCCGGCAGAGTGGTCATGCTGTCTATGATGTGCTTGGCCTGCACAGGATCAATGCTGGTATCCGGAGAGTAGTGGAAATCTTCCATCACTGAAGGACGGAGTGCCACCCACTCTTCTTCGTTTTCTTGAAGTTTATAGGGTAATGGCTGTTGTTTCACCTTGTCAAAACGCGCCTGCAACTGATCCCAGAACTCTTTGTTGATCTCGTCCGCACGCGCTTGGGTGATGTCGCCTCGCGATTGTAGTTTTTCTACATAGATCGCACGCGGGTCTCTATGTTTTTTAATGATGTCATACATACCCGGCTGCGTATAACGAGGATCATCGCCCTCATTATGTCCGTGCTTACGGTAGCAGACCATATCAATGAAAATATCGGTATTGAAACGCTGGCGGTATTCGGCTGCCAATTGCGCGGCGAATACTACTTCTTCCACATCATCCCCATTTACGTGAATCACGGGTGCTTTTACCATATAGGCAACACTGGTACAATAATCTGCTGTACGCGCATCATCGAAATCAGTGGTAAAACCGATCTGGTTATTGATCACAATGTGGATCGTACCGCCAATATCGTAGCCTTCCAGCTTACTCATTTGCACGATCTCGTACACAATACCTTGTCCGGCGATCGCCGCATCACCGTGTATTAGAATCGGTAGTAGGGCATCGTATTCCGACTTATAGATCGCATCCGCTTTCGCACGTACGAAACCTTGTACCACAGGATCCACCGCTTCTAAGTGTGATGGGTTAGGCATCAGTTTCAACTCAACAGGCTTGCCGTTCATGGTTTCCAACTGCGCCTCGAAACCCAAGTGGTATTTCACATCCCCATCTCCCATATCATGGTTCTCTGGCACATTGCCTTCAAACTCGGAGAAGATCTGCTCATAAGTCTTTTTCAGGGTACTCACCAAAACGTTCAATCGTCCGCGGTGAGCCATACCGATCACTACTTCTTTCACACCCTGCTCACAAGCCGTATTAATGATCGCGTCAATACCCGGAATGACAGACTCCCCACCTTCTAAACCGAAACGCTTCTGCCCCACATACTTCTTAGCCAAGAAGTTCTCGAACACCACCGCATCCGTCAGCTTACGCAAAATGCGACGCTTCCATTCTGTTGATGGTCCGTTTTCCAGATCGCGACGCTCAAGTTTTTCTTTTAGCCAATTGCGGGCTTCGGGATCAGTAAGGTATACATACTCTACCCCCATTTTACCGCAGTAGATCGCACGTAAGCGGTCTATGATCTGACGTAAAGTGGCATTGCGCAAACCCAATTCCGCACCTACGGCAAAAGGCTTATCTAAATCCGCTTCCTTCAAACCGAAGGCTTCGATATTCAGATTGGCCCCGCGATCGCGTCTTTTACGAATCGGATTGGTATCCGCCTCTAAATGTCCTTTACGGCGGTAAGCACCGATCAGGTGGAATACCTTCAGTTCTTCTAAAACGTTACCCGCACCTACAGCCGCACCATTGGTCGCCGTAGCCGCATGTCCGTTGCCGTTCCCATTGGTAGAACCAACGGCAAAATCGAATCCTTCAAAAAACTTGCGCCAGTCCGCGTCTACAGAAGCGGCGTCAGTTTGGTAATCGTTGTACAGTGCCTCTATAAAGGCAGGATGGGCATTATTGATGTATGAGGGTGATGCCATATGAAAAAGATATTTGCTTTTGGGTGGCGTGTGCTTATTCGGCGCTCCGTCTTCTTACAAAGACTTTTTTGTGCTATCAGACTTGAGATTTGAGACTCGAGACATGAGACTTTTGTGCCGTAAACCGAATTTTTATCAGCGAAAAATGTGCCACTGCTTTTGTAGCATACATTTTTACACACGAACTTCAAATATCGTTCTTTTTCAGGATCATACAAGTGATTTGGCGGCATTCTTACGCAATGGTGAGGGGGTTTTGCTAGAGGCCTACGTTTGCTAGTGGGGTTTGGTGGTTTTTCGATGTTTATGGCGGCGGTGTTATTGTTGTCGATGGACTTACGTCCGTCGCTTTGGTATGTCGTCCCTTTGGGACTTTTTGGTATTTTGCTGGATATAAATTCGCCGTTTTATTTTTTGATTTTGAAATTGTTTTTTGGGCGCATCCATGCAATAAAGGCAAGCAAAATTTTCGGCAAACAGCACGAAAGTCTCTCTACTCGAGTCTC
>JAHDGT010000335.1 GCA_020631675.1 Bacteroidota bacterium | reverse complement strand
AGACATTGAAGAATACGTGATCGAGAATCTTGTGAATCGTATTCATGTAGAGTAATACTTAATGCTATTATCGATGGACTTACATCCATCGCTATGATATATCGTCCCTTTGGGACTTTAGTTTTTTTTACTGATGCTAATGTAGATTAGTATAATATCAAGAATAAGCTAAAACCCGGTCTTACTGTTTGTAGCACAGTACTTGACCCCTACTGAACCTATCATTTATTGATGCGAAGGCGAGCTGTTATTACGGCTCGCCTTTTTTATTTTGGTATTGATTCATTTGGGCGCATGCCCGCCTGCGGCAGGTCACCGGGCTATCCGTTCCTACAAAATGGGCTATCTGGGGGTTCGTTGCACTACTTGGCGGTGGCTACCTCTGGGCCGCCCCCGCCAAGTAGGCACTCACGCCCCATCTATCCCATTTAGTACCACTCCTATCCCTTGCGCGAGAGGACTAATTTTGAATGCGGGAATTTTGAGTTTTGAGTGAATTAGAATGTCTAACAATAAATCAAACGATCATCATAAGTCTTTAATTATCAGACAATTAAATTATAAGTATTGCTAAACAATCGCTTACTTAGCTATACTCTTTCCCACTTGGGATAACGGTTTGTACCACTATTTTTAATACTTCCATTATTTTTAGACATAGCCTGTAAGAGATTTCTGATTTTATTAGTCTTTTGATCTTCAGTTAAAACTGTTGCTAATTGATCTTTTATTAAATCTCTAATTTCAGATCTTGAAGCACTACCAAATTGGTCTATATACTTAAGTATCATTTTCTTGTAATGTTCATCTTTGAAGCCCCTTTGCTTAATATACTTTGCCTTTTCTCCAGTCAGTGCAGCTACTGTGGCGGATATAAAATAGTTAGGCTTTCGGCCTTCGATCAGCTTTTTTGCTTTAAGGCTTTTTAAAGCTGCATTTGAAAGCATTCTACCCTTAGCAACCTTATCTAAAGCAATAATATCATATAATTCAAGCTCTGGCAGTGTCGCTAATTTCCTAGCGTATTTAATATCAACGACTTTACCTATAATGGTCACTTTGACCTTATTGTTACTTGTATCGTAATCAGGCAGTGGGAAGAACTTATTTTTTTGGATGATGTACATTCTTTTGATACCACTACCAATCGCATCTATCATATTGAGATTGATCATCGCCTCTACTAAAAACGGGTTACGATAGGTCGGCTCGGGTGCATCAGAAATAACCACTTCCTCCACACTTTCAGGAATGAACTTGCCTGCATTGTTAAACACTAACTTACCATCTTCAAATTCCACCAAATTGATTTTGCCAGCTAATTGGTAGTCTTGGTCCGCGATACAATTATTCAGTGCTTCTCGTATGATATAAGGGTCATACTGATCTACTTCATCCGGAAATAAAGTGTCCTCTCGAATGTAGCGGTATTTTAGGTTTCTCACTTTTTCATAAACCTTTTCTGTGTTTAAAATCAAAGGGCAAGAAAAATGTGCATAGTCTTTATCCAAATTGTCTCGATCTCTGAGTATCCAAATGATAGTAGGCGTGGCGGGATTGATAAAATGAGCAGACTCTGGCTTGCCTAATAATAAAATGGCAGTATTCGTAATGCAGCCCTTAATCGTAATTTTAGCTTTATTCAAAAAGGTTGTATCAGTCCATTCATCCACCTCTGTTGCTAATGCGGCGTTTTTTCGTTTGTAGTTTTTCCTAGCAACAGAAATCGCCTCTTCTGACAAGTCAGCTATAGTAGCTGTTTCTATTATTTGAGCACTCCAATCTTTTGATGGGTTTTGTATTCTGATGCGCTCTATTTCTTCCAAATTTAAAGCAGATAGTTCTTCTCCGTTCCGTCCATAATAATGCCCTTTCCAAGCTATAGGAAGTCCTTGCGGTGCTGGTGGTATTTCAAATAGCAGTACTCTTCATTCCTCTGTTATTACTTCATGAATTTCTATAAAGATGATGTTTCCCGTAGTATGGTTCGCTATTTCTGCTTTGAGACTATTCCGTTTAGGAGCATCTATTCTGAACTTAGTGCCTACTATTAGTTGAGTATCCCTGACACCAAAAACCAAGAACGCAGCTTTCTTAGCTTGCAAATTGGCTTCATTGCTCAAGGCAGAGAAATACTTCCCTAACTTATTAAAATCGTATTGATTCTTAGCTTCTTTGAATTCAACCAGCTCGTTTTCATAGCCTTGAGCTAGCAGTTCTTGAAGCTTTCGTTCTGCATTGCTAATTCCCATGCCCTTTGTTTTCTGTTATCGTTGCAATGATCTCTTTGAAACTACTAAGACCAGTTCCACTTCTTTTTTTGACTACACTACCCAGCCTGCGGCCACCAACATTTTGTCGATTTTGTCTCTGACGATTTGCTCTGGATTTTGATTGATTTGACTGGGCATTAATATAGGAACTTAAATCCTATGAATCAATTGATAAGGTAATAATAAAATACTAATTTATCATAGTATGACAAATCCCTTGAGCGGAAATTCGTATTTTTTGAATCTCAATAATTTGTATGATTCCATAATCATATACTCAGGATTTACCCATCTTATTTAATTTTTTTAAAGCTATCTCACATTCTCTCTTCCTTTTAAGTTTGATCTTTGATAAGGCATTTTGATATTTTATCGAAGCTTTACTTAAACCTAATGTATCACAAATAGGAACCAGTTCTATATACACTCGCATTTTCATATCCGTATCTGAATGTTCCTTGGCATAAAGTAAACAACCTTTCAATATCTCTAACCCTTCTTCATTTTTGCTTTCTTTTGTGTACACTATAGACTGATTGACTTTTAAAATATAGTACAGTCGTTTATATTTTAGTTTTGCCGATAAACCCAAAGCTTTTTCAAATAACTCGTGTGCATCCTTGAATTGACTTTTACGTGCTAAAACGAATGCATAATTATTAAGTAGCCTAACTCTTACTTGATCTTCTTTCTGATAGTCATGTAAATAGCTTTTTAACATGCTATCATATAAATCCCTTTGTCCAACTTTACAGTAACAGTCCAATAAGTTCAATTTCATAGAGTAAAGCAAATCGCCATTCAGGTCTTCTTGATAATCAATTAGTAAAGTTTCAATGAAACAAATAGCGTGTTTATACATCTTCAATCTTAGAAAGTTCCTTACCAAATTATCACTAATTATCAAGTATCCATTCATATCACCTTTCTCTATAAGAAGATTCGCTGATTTTAAAAAAAAAGTATTTGATATATCCAGCTCGCCAAAAAAACAGTATACCGCACCGAACATATTCATCAAGTTGGCATACTCATCGTGATTTCGTGTGATGTGCTTTTCTAGATACACTAAGGAATCTAAAGCAAAATTAAATTTACCGGCAGTTATTAACTGCTGTACTCTATTATATCTAATAAGTAGATGAGGGCTTAGGGATTTACTCATGTTTGAAACAGAATGAAATAATACTAAGAAATACCGTAACTGTTTAGGTCAAGCAATTTTGGCTGAAAAATATCTTTTTGCCCTTATACTTCAGCTTTCTTTCAAGCAAGCGCGGTGCGATTCCTTTCAAGAAGAGCTTCGTCTAAGAACAAAAAGCTTGATTTTTCACCTCAAAAGCCTCAACCTAAATAGTTACGAAATACCTAAAAAGTCATTTTACATATAACTTAAGGACCTGTTTTCAGCTAAAAAGCCGAAGCTCTTCGACCCCCTCCCACCAGAACACGCACATGTTCAGAGTTTGAAAAAATGATCGAGAGTCCGGCTAAAGAAAAAATGAGACGTTTTATTAAACGGGCACTTCTGTACTTTATCGGCTAAATTCAATAAGAAACACCCGTTATGAAACAGTTCTTTTAATAAATTGAGTTGCTTAATTACAGACCTTCAAGCATACATGAATTACTATTGAATATTTAATACATTTGGCATCTCTCCAAAACATTAGGATAAAAATATGCCAGATAAAAGGGAAGCGCTAAAAGTGTGACATTAGAGCACTTCCCTATATTCCTGATCATGTAAAAAATGCTTAAAAGTGAGCGCTCCGCGTTACGCCGCAGGAGCGCTCTATCCATATGAGACGTAATGGATGCTATATTATTCTCCTCCTACCTTCTGTAATTCCACTCCTGGGATACATTGCGGGTTTTCACAGCAATCAATTCCGACGATCGTGAGTTGGGCGAATGCCAAACAGCCATCTTCGGACTCAGCTCTGGCGAATACCGTCAGTACATCATCTATACTCAAGCTCGATAAGCTTCCCACCGGATTGGCTCCTGATAATACGTCCCCTGCTGTTAAATGATAACTGATAACATCACCTCCTGTGGCTCCTAAGAATTCATCAGCATCCGAAAGATCAACATTATTAGCTTGGTCAGGATAAGCACATACTTGCCATAATTTGTCACTGATCTGTGGCAATGGGGATACCGTCAGAGTTAACGCTTCAATGTCGTAACAGCCATTGGTGGAGTTAACACGTATGTAGACCATAGTATTACTACTGATGAATACATCAGACAGTTCATTCGCTTCCCCTTCGGCATCCTCTTCTGAGGCGTAGTAAGCATCAGCACTAAGGTCGAACTCCGCCGTCCCGTCGCCTAGATCACATTCTTCTATTTCGGAAGGATCGACCAATGGGGTCGCCAGTACTGTCAGTTCCACTTCACTGGTATTGTAACAACCTTCAGGTGTTTCTACTCTCGCATATATGATACCGCCTGCTGTGTTGTAAGGCTCACTCAATGGGTTGGCTCCCGCTATCGCATCACCACTAGTCACATGATAGCTCACCATGTTACCGCCATCCGTATCCACCAGAGCATCGAAGTCAGTCAGAGTAAAGATACCCGTGCCGTCCTCTTCGGCACACACTTCGCCTTCAGCAACAGCAGCGGCAGGGTTAGGATGAACTGTCAAAGTGATCTCAGCGATGACCTCACAACCGTTCTCGCCTTCGATCAAGGCAAAAATCAGTGTACCGTTGGTGGCATTGTAAGGGTCACTCAGAGGGTTCGCACCGTTCAGGGCGTCCACCGCATTAGCGTGATAAGTGATCATCATGATACCGGTCGAGTCGAGTATCGCCGTCGCCTCTACAAGCGTGAAGTCAGTATCCGCCGTGAAGGAACATTCCTCCAGCTCCGCCGTCTGAGGCGCATTAGGTAAAGGAAGCACTTCAAGTACTACTTGCGCCAGATTGAAACAGTCGTTAGTGGAGTTCACTCTTGACCAGATGAC
>JAHDGT010000334.1 GCA_020631675.1 Bacteroidota bacterium | reverse complement strand
GCAACGGATAGCCCGGTGACCGCAGTGAAAGGCTGACGCCTTTAGACATAAGACTTAAGACGTAAGACATAAGATGTTCTGCTCGACAGACTTTATTGATAGTGAATCTCTAAAGCCTTTTATTGCGGGCACGCACCCAAATTAAGAACAATAAGCGATAAGCTCAAAAAAGAATATGGCGAAGCAAATAGTAATTGGAACACGTGGTAGTAAGCTCGCACTTTGGCAGGCGTATTATACGAGAGATCGTTTGGAAGAGGCGGGCTATGATGTGGAATTGAAGGTGATCCAGACCAAGGGGGATCGGGTGCAGGACTTGAGTTTCAATAAAATTGAAGGAAAAGGCTTTTTCACGAAAGAGATCGAAGCTGACCTATTGAATGAATCCATTGATTTGGCGGTACATTCTTACAAAGACCTTCCAACAGAAAACGTACCCGGTTTATTCATTGCGGCTAATTCTTACAGGGCGAACCCTGCTGATGTATTATTGATCAATGAAGCGGCTGTTGATGAATCGCAATTGTTCGGTTTGAAGGAAGGGGCTCGTGTGGGAACTTCTTCCGCAAGGCGAAAAGCGCAGTTACTGGCTTTCAGACCGGATCTGGAATTGATAGATGTCAGAGGGAATGTGCCTACGCGTATTGAAAAACTAAAAAGCAGTGGCTCTTTTGATGCGATCATGCTGGCCGCGGCGGGTTTGGAACGCTTGAGTTTTTTGGATTTAAAAGATGTGATTCAGCGAAGCTTGGCTCCGCATTTCTTTATTCCTGCCCCTGCGCAGGGGGTATTGGCATTTCAGATCAGAAATGAAGATGAGGAGATGCATCAGGTGGCTGCTTATGAATTGAATGATGCGCAAGTGGCGAAAGCGATTCAAGTAGAACGTAGCATTTTAAAGGCATTAGAGGGTGGTTGTCAGCAACCTATAGGGGTGTATGCTGAAGTGGATCTTGAAGGGGAAAGAAGGGTTTGGGCAACGCAGGCCGCTGATGCGGAAAGCATGCCGAAACGGGTTTTTGTTCGGGCTGAAAACGGGAAAACGGCAAGTGAAGCCGTACTACGCTTACTAGCCGATGATTCGAAGCAACACATTTATATAACGAGGGATTTAGAAGAAGACAGTTTCTTAAATCGCTACTGCAAAGCGCATGGACACCGATTGAGCGGGCAATCTTTGATTCGTTTTGAAGGAATCACTTATGACACTGTTCCTGATTGTGATTGGATCTTTTTCAGCTCGCCGAGAGCGGCTATGCACTTTATGGTTCAACTGCCTGAATTGGCGGATAATGTGCGTATAGCGGCCATGGGCGCGGGTACAGCCCGCAAGCTGAGGCAATACCAAGCTCCGGTACATTTTATTGGTGAAAGCGGAGATACAAAAGCAGTTGCGGCTGCATTCGCAGAAGTCGCGAAATCAGGTAAAGTCTTATTCCCTAAGGCTCAAGATTCTTTGCGCAGCATTCAAAAGGCGATGCCCTCCGTATTGGAGTGTATGGATATGGATGTGTACAGAAGCATCCCGATAGACGAGCTACAAGTGCCTGTTTGCGATGTGATGATCTTTACCAGTCCAAGAAATGTGGAAGTCTATTTCAGCAAGTATAAATTGAAGAACGAAAGAGTAATCGCGATCGGCCCTACTACAGCTGAAAAGCTGCGTTCTTTTGGAGTTGAAAACATTGTACTACCAGCCAGCCCGAATGAGTGGAGTTTGGCAGAAGTGATAAAGGGCTAAAAGCAAACGACTTTCACTACTTCAAAAAATCTGATCGAATATGAGTGCGGGTTTCATCCATTAGGATGACTTTCTGCCGGCTACTGATGGAGTAGCCTTGATTAGGATAATAGACCAGTTCTTCCTTTAACCAATACAATGGATTTTCTGTACTGGTTTTCATTTGTATGGTGGTCAGTTCTTTTTGTTGGTTAAAGCGGATCTGTAGTTCGCGTACCCTTAAGTCCTCATCTTCAGCCGTATAGGTTACAAAGAGGTTATTGTTCTTTTGCAGGGTACTGTCAACACTGTATTTATCCACCCAGGCAATACGATTGATGTCGTAGTTTTTAAACAGTCGGAATTCCTGCTCCCAATCTGGTGCAGCTAAGGTCTGTTCCTCCTCTTTGGCATCCAAATTGATCTTCTTTACTATGCCTTTGCTAGATTTACTCAGCCGCTCGGCTTCTTGTTCAAAGTAAGATTTCAGATCAAAAAAGCGAGTACTACTTAGCTCCGTTGCATCACCAGTTCTACTAGAAACACCACTATCACTACAAGCATTGAAAGTCAGCAGTAAGCAGAAAACCATTAAGCAAGCAATACTATATTCACACGTTCTCTTCAACTTCCTCATACTTTTAATAAATTATCTCCCGTCATTAAATCGGGCACTGCAAGTCCCATCATCTGTAAGATCGTAGGTGCTAAATCCCCTAGTTTACCCCCTCTGATCTTTTGCGCTCCTAAGTCATTCGCCACCAATATCAAAGGTACAGGATTCGTGGTATGTGCGGTATGCGGTTTCCCATCCGGCTTGCGCATCACATCCGCATTACCATGATCGGCAATGATCAAAAAGGCATAGTCACTTTTCAAGCCTGTGGTCACGATCCGTTCTAAGCAAGCATCCACCGTTTCAACCGCTTTAACCGCCGCATCAAAATCACCTGTATGTCCCACCATATCCGGATTGGCGAAATTCAGGCAAATAAAATTCACTTTACCCGCTTCAAAATGAGGCAAGATGGCATCTGTCAGTGGTAATGCGCTCATCTCAGGCTGTAGATCATAAGTAGCCACCTTAGGCGACGGGATCATGATTCGCTCTTCTCCTTCAAAGGCTTCCTCTCTTCCACCATTAAAGAAGAAAGTGACATGGGGGTACTTTTCCGTTTCCGCGATTCTGATCTGTGTTTTACCCGCAGCTGCTAATACCTCCCCTAAAGTCTGCGGTATATTGTCTTTATCAAACAAGACACCGATGTTTTTGAAATCGTCATCATAGCGGGTCATGGTATAATAGTGGATCGCTAGGGTCTTCATCTCATGCTCGGGCATATCCGCTTGGGTAAGGACAGTGCTGATCTGTCTGGGGCGATCTGTTCTGAAATTAAAACACAGCAACACATCCTCCTCTTTTAATGTAGCGATCGCCTTAGCCCTATCATCCGTCATTACGATCGGCAGCACGAATTCGTCTGTTTTGCCAGCATCATAACTGTCCTGTATCGCTCTGATCGGATCAGTAGCAGCACTCCCCTCTCCTTTTACCAATAAGTCGTACGCCAACTTAATGCGTTCCCAACGCTTATCGCGATCCATGGCGTAGTAGCGACCAATGATCGTCGCTATTTGAATATTCGTGTCTTTGATCGAGGCTTGCAACTGCTTCACATAGTCTATACCTCCCGTTGGCGAGGTATCTCTGCCATCTAAAATCAGATGCAGATAGACTTTTTCCAGCCCAGACTCGTTCAATATATGACACAGACCAATTAAATGGTTAATGTGCGAATGTACCCCGCCATCGCTCAACAAGCCCAGAAGGTGAAAGGGCTTTTCGTTTTCCTTTGCTTTCTCAATAGCATCACCCAGCACTTCATTCTTAGCCAAGTCACCGCTCTTCAGGGCATTATTAATGCGCAGCAACTCCTGATATACTACCCTACCAGCTCCCAGATTCATATGCCCCACTTCCGAATTCCCCATTTGTCCGCCAGGCAAACCCACTTCTTCCCCATAGGTGGTTAAATCCGCATTCGGATAATTAGCATACAAACGATCCATGAAAGGTGTTTTAGCTTGCTCAATGGCACTATCTACTAAGCGATCAGAAGCAGCATGCCCCCAGCCATCCAATATAACTAATGCTAGTTTGTTACTCTCAAACATATAATGTAAATTTATAGGAATCGCACATGGGCTCGCAAAATAATGCTCGTTTATTAAACGCTTATTATTTTTATGTGTCCATAATATGAAAGCAGCGTCATAATTCTCGAAAAGGCTCTTATTTAAGTACCTGAAATGAGTATTAAGACTCCAAGGCTCCTCCTCTCACCCTGCACAGACACTGCTTGGCTGACCACACTCAATTGAACTGCCCTCGTTATCTATCTAACGAAATTCTCCGATCATGAAACGTCTAATGTTAATCGGCTCCGTTTTTTTCTGCTTACTTTTCGCGACCGTTAAAGCAACGGCTCAGAGCAATATGAGTGGCATAAAAAAGAGCTTGACCGCTGGTGATGCGAACACATTATCCAGCTTCTTAGCATCTACTGTTGATGTGACGATAAATGGTGATGATGATACTTACGACAAAAGTAAGGCGAGTACACGACTTCGCGCCTTTTTTGAGAATCATTCTCCGAGTGGCTTCACCATTAAGCATGAAGGCAATGCCCCTAATGGTTCTAAATTCATCGTTGGCAACCTAAGAACCAATGAAGGAAGCTTCAGAACCTACATAGTCATCAGAAACAATAAGATTCACGAGATCAGTTTCGAGGATTAAGTAGCCATTAAGTTAAAAGTGAATTGGATCAATAACCCGCTATGAATATTTTTCGTAGCGGGTTTTTGTATTATTGTGCTTCAAACACAACCTCAAAGCACTTCCTGCCATGAGCAACATCAAATTGCACGATAAGTTCTTCCGCCCCTACATCAGCGAACAGCAAATAGCCGATGCCATCTCCGCACTCGCGAAACGCATGAACAAGGATCTGGCAGGTAAAAAACCCATATTCATTCCCGTACTGAATGGCTCCTTTCTATTCGCTGCCGATCTGATCCGACAGCTGACTATGGAATGTGAACTTTGCTTCATCAAAGCCAGCTCCTACAGCGGCATGAAATCCACCGGTGAAGTGCAAATGACCATCGGCTTGGATATTGACATCAAAGGGCGCACTATTGTTTTGATCGAGGACATCATCGATACGGGCAATACCCTCTTCCACCTACAAAACAGTTTAGCCACCCTTGAGCCTGCCGAAATGCACCTTTGTACCCTACTCCTCAAGCCAGATGCTTTAGAACAAGACCTCCAAGCCAAATACATCGGCATGAACATACCCGATAAATTCGTGGTAGGCTACGGTTTGGATTATGACGAATTAGGCAGAAACCTCCCCAGCATTTATCAGTTGGTAGATTAGTTGTTTTATTTTCATTAGGGTGCGTGCCCGCCTGCGGCAGGTCACCGGGCTATCCGTTCCTACAAAATGGGCTATCTGGGGGTTCGTCGCTCTACTT
>JAHDGT010000333.1 GCA_020631675.1 Bacteroidota bacterium | reverse complement strand
TTCAAAACACTATCGGCTTATTTGGAGTATATGCAGCTTCCCCGACCAGAACACCCTATGTTGAGTGTCCTGTTCGCTAATGGGGAGGACTTCCTGCCCTGCCCCAAAGCAAGCTCCCCTCCTATTTCCAATGACTGCTACTCTATTAGCTTGAAGAAAATTGTGAAGGGCGACTTAAGCTACGGACGCACGAAATATGATTTCACGAATGGCGCATTGATCTTCATTGCTCCAAGGCAAGTCCTGCAATGGGACAACAGCGTTGTTTTTGAGCAAAAAGGCTTTTCCATAAATTTTCACGAAGATTTTATCAAGGGAACAGAATTAGCACAGCAGATCAAGAAATACGGCTTCTTTTCCTATTCGATAAACGAAGCCTTACATCTCTCACCCAGTGAAGAAAAACAACTGGAGTCCATCGTTGAGCATATAGAAACAGAGTATCACAACAATCAAGATGCGTTCAGTAAAGACATCATCATTTCTCAGCTGAGCACGCTATTGAAGTATGCGAATCGCTATTACGAAAGGCAATTTCTGCATCGCAAAGAGTTGGCTAATGATCTATTAGAACAATTCAACCAACAATTAGAAGACTATTTTGAATCCGGACAATTGCAAGAGCAAGGTATTCCAAGTATTGAATCATTAGCTACTAAGCTATCCGTATCACAACGCTACCTAAGTGATACCCTCAAAAAAGAAACGGGTAAAACTACTACGGAGCATCTACAATTGTACTTGATCGATGCGGCCAAAAACATCTTATTGAATCCAAACAAAAGTATAGCAGAAGTAGCTTACGAGCTGGGCTTTGAATACCCACAATATTTTTCAAGATTATTCAAAAAGAAAGAAGGACTGAGTCCGTCTGAATATAGAGAGAAGTATAAGATGAATTAAAAATGCAACCAAGTCTCATATAGGAACGTCCTTAAAATATGCGAAGCATATTATTAACCATCAGCATCTTTACTTTTGTACTAAGCTTAAACGCCTGTAAAACAGAACACATCGGCTACTCTGGCTTAGGTAAAGTTCCCATTTACCTGCCCTTAGCAGCACTAGACGATATCGGCAGCCAAGCTCCCCAAGCCGTAGAACAAAGTGGCCCCATCTACCTGATCGGTGATTTTTTCTTCATGATAGAAAACCGAAAAGGAATTCACGTTTACGACATTAGTGATGACGAGCAGGAAAACAGCTTAGTATTCATCAAAATACCCGCCGTTACCGATTTTACTATTGACGGCAACTTCCTCTATGCGGACAGTTGGCGAGATCTGGTGACCATAGATATTTCTGACATTTACAATGTTGTCTTGGTCAGTCGGATAGAAGATGTATTCGACCCTTTTCTATACCCACAATTGTACAACGGCCCATTTGAATGTGTTGATGAAAGTCAAGGTGCTGTTGTAGGTTGGGAAAATCAGGAATTAGAGAACGTATATTGTCGCACTATAAACTAATTAAACATGAAAAGTATTCTACAAATAATTTGCCTTTCCTTATTTATTTTAAGTGCTTGTGAAAGCAGCTCTGACTTTGCATTTGACAGCAATAATAATGGGGTATCCGGATCTATCACTCGTTTTGCCACATTGGGTGATTTCATGTACACCCTCAACCCCAACCAATTGCAAACCTTTGACATTAGCAATCCTGAACAGCCCGTATTGTTGAGTGAATTGGAAACCGACTACGGCTTGGAGACCATTTTCATTTACGACAGTAGAATTTATCTGGGTGCCAAGACCGGGCTTTACATCCTTGGTTTAGACAATCCCGCACAGCCCAATTTACTCTCGCAAACAGAACGTTCAGAAGAGTTTTTCGGTGCTTGTGATCCAGTGGTCGTGAAGGGCAACTATGCCTACTCTACCGTAAAAACCATTGTGAACATTTGCGGTACCATCAGCACCCAAAGTGCTTTATTGGTCTACGAAGTAAGCGATCCCGAAAATCCGGTCCTTACTCAAACCTTTGGCTTGAATAATCCTAACGGACTGGCTTACACAGATGAGTACCTCTATGTCTGCTGTACAGGTTCAGAGGAGTTGCGTGTATTTGACATCAGCGATCCTGCTAATGTTTTAGAAACGCCTGAACTCAATTATCCAATAGAGGATCCGTTTGATATTATAGTTGATGAAGATCGCATGATCGTTTCTACCTTGGATGACTTCGTCATTCTTTCTATAGACGAAATCGGTGCTATTGAGTATGTGAAGACCATAGATAAGTAAGCGTAAGCATGAACACGAAATCAATAGTCTTCATTTTTGTCTGCATCGCGCTTTGCCCCTTCTATTATGCGTTAGGACAAGGGCAGGAGGTTAAAATAGATAGTCTCAAGAAGGTAGAAAAAGTTATTGTAACAGATCAAGCTCTAGAGACAAAAGTCTGGTATATGGTTCCATCTCTAAAATGGAACATCATGGCATTGGGTAACCCTATTGTACCTGCTGCCAGCTTGTCTTTTGAATATCCTTTCACCAAAACCATAGGGATAGAAGTAGAAAGCGGGTATATCTTATCCTATTACCACACCACTCATAAGGAGGAACGATTCAGAGGATTCAGGAGCAGGATCAGCCCCAAAATCTATTTCAGCAATAAGGATAAAACCATAGAGGACAGGGATCTTTTCTATCTGAAATTCACCTTTAAATATGATCGTGCCAGTACATCCTATTTCGGAACCGTATTGGACCCCAGTCAATCCTACCAACAAATACAGTTGATAAAAGGGAAATTTGAAAATATAGGTGGCATCGTTTACGGGGGCTATATGACCACTTTCGGGAAAGATCGTTTCGTTTTAGATACATCAGTCGGCTTAGGTGTCACACATTGGGAGCATCAACCCTTTGATATTCCTGATCGTGATGTTCTAGTGTTCGGCAACCTTTTCGTTCCCGAAATCACCTTACCTGTTATCAGCATGAATTTGCAATTAGGATACCGTTTTCGTTCAAATAAGTAGGTTCGCGTGATCGTCATTCTGCAAATGCTGGGCATGCTCATCGTGCTGCTATCTTAGTCAGTATCGCATTGGGTAGTTTTATAGGAATCTTCATCCATGAACTGCTGACGTATTTGCTGTATTAAACAATCCTTAATCAGAACCCTATAGCCGGCATTCGTAACATTAGCAAAATCAAAATACAAATCATTAAAAAATTCTAAGTATCTTTTTTGTCCATAAACGGCAATAGCTGAGCCTTTAGCTAAATCACCAACCTTCCAAAAGTCAATTCTAAAATGAAAAATACCATTACGATCATTGGTCTGCTACTCAGTATGACTGTCATCTTCGTCAGTTGCAATTCGAATTCAACAGATAAGAAGACAGAAAAAACAGCAAGCTCCACTGCCAAAAGCGACAACGATAAAAACAACACTATATCAAGCAAAGAGAAAACGGATTCCGCTGACTCAAAAGCAGCACTTCCACTGGTCAAAGCCAAAGCCCCAACAGATAAATTCAAAGACTGGGGAAGCAAACCAGCAGAAACTGCTGACGGCCCGCCCGAACCTTGGACCCTAACACATATGATGTGTGATGCTCCAAGCAGAGACAAAATCAAATCTTCCTCCTCACTTGCGCCCAAAGGAGGCAAGACCTACGCTGCCAGCAATGTCTGTGATGATGATCCAAGCACCGCTTGGGTTGAAGGCAATGCTGATCATGGCATTGGCGAATACTTAGATATAGACATGGTACCCATGGGTACTGGCGAAATCAGCATATTGAATGGCTACCAAAGCTCAAAATCCACTTGGGAAAACAATAGTCGGGTAAAGAAGATGAAAGTGAGCATAGATGGCAAAGATCACTGTACCATAGAGCTGGCCGATGTAATGGGTGTCCAACAATTCACCATACCCAACAAAGACAGACTATCTTATAAGGCAGGCAATATCATTCGTTTTACGATCCTCGAAGTATATCCCGGCGCAAAATATAAAGACACCGCCATTAGTGGCAT
This sequence comes from Bacteroidota bacterium, assembly GCA_020631675.1. Lineage (GTDB taxonomy): Bacteria > Bacteroidota > Bacteroidia > Chitinophagales > UBA2359 > JAHDGT01. Next base: position 1,270 of record JAHDGT010000333.1, on the reverse strand, counting down.
CTTTAGCTGTGGTGGCTAATTGAGTTAGTTTAAAGTTTCCAGATCACACTTAAAATCACAATCATGAAGCCATATACTATAGCACTCCTTTTCACCTGCCTTCTTATGGCCAGCTGCACACAAAGCCCCTCTACATCAAACTCAAAAACAGCTACAAAAGAACAAGCTAATAGTGTAAATACTACTGATTCAAATAGTTCATCTACAGAATCAGACTTACAGTTCATCAGAGATAAATACAAGGTCATCAGTGGAGCAACAGACTATAAAACTGTTCCCTTTGAAGCACAGTGTGATGAACGATCATCTACAAAACTGGAACGCAGATACAATAAAAAAGGAGACCTTAGCTACCTAAAGCTTATAGATTGTGGTGGGCACGGCTGCTCGACCAAGCATCATTATTATTGGGACGGACAATTGATCTTCATTTTCCATAATAATGATAGTACCCCCGGTGTTAGCCACATCATTGAAGAACACCGCACCTACTTCAAAAACGGCAAGATGATTCACTGCCTTGAAAAAAAAGCACACTACCACCCTGGGCAGCCCCCTATAGAAGAACTACTGAAAAAAGCTGAAAACAAGGAAGTGGATTGCACGCCGGATAAGTTAACCGCCAACTTATCTGAAATAGAGTCTTTAAGTCTTGATAAAGCCAAAGCCTATTTTTGCGCTAAATAGCTTAAATTGAAGGTCTAAACATTCATAGCTAAGATGATGGAACATATTACTTTGCAAGAAAGCCCAAAAATCGAATTCCTATTGCAGGAAAATGGTTTCCAGCTAATTGATGAGCAAAGCCAGCAAAACTCTGGTTTCTATGCTTATAGCGACTTGCGGTCTATTGAGTTGGATAAACTCTGGTTCCATAGACTGGCTAAATTCCTAAGAGTCTTTTCATGGATGCTCAATGGAGTGCCGCTCTTCCCAAAAGGAGAAGACTGTAAAGTGGCTAAAGTCACCATGCAATTCCAACAATCGAAACTCGGCATGTGGCTCACCGATTCCGCTATGACCGATAAAGCTAAAATGCTGAAAAAAGCGATAGAACTAAAAGCGATAAATCAGGGCGCATCCATGCAATAAGCAGGCTTTAAATCTTCCTACTCTTCTAATTGATTTCGAACAGGAAGTCTTACGTTTTAAAGCTTATGTCTTAGGCGTCAGCCTGCTTACTGCATGGTCGGGCTTTCCACTAAATTCGGCAGCCCCAAAGGCTTTTCGCTGGCAGGGCTGGCGGTGGCTACCTCTGGGCCGCCCCGCC
>JAHDGT010000332.1 GCA_020631675.1 Bacteroidota bacterium | reverse complement strand
GACGACAATCCCTATTATTACAAGCTTGTATCTTGTGCTTGAAAATTTGACTTTCATCCTATGATCAATAATCCATTTCAGACTTTGTCTTTCTTCCGTTTCACTGCTTTGGCGGTATTATTATTTATGCTGGAGATAGGGGCATCGGCACAAAACCCTATCGGCACATGGACAGCGCATCTGCCACAAAAGAATGCGACTTGCGTAGCGCAGAGTGAAGCCAGCTTTATTTATGTGGGTACAGAAAGAGGCTTATTCTCCTATAATAAAAGTACGGGTGAGATACGTTCTTTCTCTACGGTAAATGGTTTATCCGAGCTGTCTATCAGTGCATTGAGCTATTTTAAGAACAGTGCTACTTTATTGATCGCTTACGAAAGTGGGAATATTGATCTCATGCAGGGCAACCAGATCATTAATGTATCTGATATTGAGCGTTCTGGGATCATAGGAGATAAACGCATTTTAAACGTTTTACCTAATGTAGACCCTGATACTGGAGATGAATGGGCTTATCTAAGTACCAGCTTTGGCGTAGTGGTTTTGAACATCACTAAAAAAGAAGTAGTGGATACCTATGTGTTAGGAGAGGGGGGAGAGCAGATAACAGCTTTTCAAACCGCATTGGACAGCACGCATATTTATGTAGCCTCAGAGATTGGTTTGCGACGTGCGGAGCGGGCGCAAAATAATTTGTCCGATTTCAACAATTGGGAAACCGTTGCTGAACTTCCGGAAGGTGCTTGCAAACAGGTGGTCAACGTAAAAGGCATCATCTGGGCTACCGTAGACGAAACCTTCTTCCAGCAAAGCGATACCGATTGGACACCACAATATGGAGAAACGGGCTGGTGCATCAAGCAAGCCACGGTGTATAGGAATCAATTGGTATTCGTAGAATGGTCGGGAGAAGATTGTGATCAAAGCAGCCAACGCAGGATCACCTACTTGAACAGTGAAGGAGAATACGATCAGTTTGAGTACTATCTGCTTTCAAGACCCATGATGGCTATGTTCGATAACGTTTGGGGTACGATTTGGGTGGCTGATTATTTCACGGGTTTGATCCGTTTGCTCGATTTTGAAACCGTTTATGAGCCAGAAGGACCTGCTTCTGCGGATAATAGAGTAATCGAATTGGTAGGCAATGACCTGTGGATAGCTTCAGGAAAAGTGACTACAGCTTTCAATGCGCTTTTCAGTAGGGTGGGTTACTTCCATTATGATGTGGAAGGGAATGACTGGACCAATTACAGTTTTCGCAATGTTGATATCATTGATGAAAACCAAATGACCGACTTCATTGATGTGGTCAAACATCCTACACAGAACAAGATATATCTTGCCAGTTATAGCGATGGCGTTTTAGAGTATGATTTGGATACAGAAGAATATACACTGTACAATGCCAGTAATAGCAGCTTACAAGAAGCCACTGGAGATGCCGAAGGGGTCATTCGTGCCAGTGGACTAAAATTCGATCAATTCGGAAATCTTTGGGTGAGTAATTACCTCGCCCCTCGTCCCATTTCCGTAATGACACCAGAAGGAGAGTGGCACTCTTTTCTACCGACTGTCAGTTTAGTGGATAATGGCTTGCGAGATATGGAAATAGATGACTTGGGGCAGCGTTGGGTCATCCACAATAGAAATGGTATACTGGTGTTCAATAATGGTGCGGATTTCACCACCGAGGCGGATGACCGTTATGTGTTATTGAAAACCAATTACAATATCCCTGATAATGAGGTGCTTTCAATTAAAAAAGATCTGAATGGTGCGATGTGGATAGGAACCACACAGGGTGCCGCCGCTATTTATTGCCCTACTATTTTCTTTGACAACCCCTGTAATGCCGTAAAGCCACGGGTGACCGTAGAAGGGATCATCGGCTATCTTTTAGAAACAGAATCCATCTTAGCGATAGAAGTAGATGGTGCGAATAGAAAGTGGTTCGGTACGGAGAACGGTTTATTCGTAATGAACGAAGACGGCACCGAACAAGTAAATTATTTTAATGTAGATAACAGTCCCTTACCCTCTAATATCGTCAACTCCTTAAAGTACAATGGGGTAACAGGAGAGATGCACATCGGTACGGCAGCTGGCTTAATGACCTACCAATCAGATGCGATCACAGGCACAACTGCCCATGCGGATGAGATCAGTGTGTATCCTAATCCAGTTCGTTCGGATTACGATGGACCTATTGCTATGCGAGGATTAGCGCGCAATGCAAGAGTTAAGATCACGGATGTCGCAGGTAACTTAGTCTACGAAATGGATGCCTTAGGCGGACAAGCCATCTGGGACGGAAGAGACTATACGGGAAGAAAAGCTGCTCCAGGAGTTTATCTGATATTCAGTACCAATAGTGATGGTTCTGATAGTAAGTCGGGCAAATTCGCTTTGATGCGTTAAGGAACAAGATATGAGTTACTGAATCTTAGGATTCAATTGTACCTCATCACTTTTACAGTCTTCGCCAGGCATACGGCCGCAAACAGTACACTCACCGATCTCAGATTTGAGCATCGGGTTGTTTTGGGCGCAAGTACCTCTGAACTCGCCATCTTTTACCAGAAGGTTACGCACACCAATACCAGCGATCATTATACCCATTAACACAATGGTCAGAAATAAAGTAGGTAATAAAGCCTCCATGAGGTAAGAATTTTAATACTGTAGGGGCGACCCTTGTGGTCGCCCTTTTGAGATGATTTACTAATAGAACAGTAAGGACAACTCTTATGGTCGCCCTTGTTGTAAGATGATTGAATAACACAAAAGAGCTAAGATTAGTTGTGCTTAGCGCAATCTATCGAATCAAAGTTACATTGCCTTTGTACAATTTCTGAGTGCCCGTACCCAACTCAATGTAATCCACATAGATCACGTAAACCCCTAATGGAGCAGGAGAGCCATCAACGCTGCCATCCCAACCGGTATAAGCCACATCGCCGCTGGCGTCGAATACCTTATTCCCCCATCTGTTGTACACTCTGAAACTTAAAAGTTCAGCAATGTCTTTTCCAATAGGGAAGAGCATATCATTTACCCCATCCCCATTTGGAGAGAAGGCGGAAGGAACGACCAGTACTGGAGGTTCTATCACGGAAACAATAACCGTTGCAGTGCTGACACAACCCAAAGGGGTACTAACTGTAACAGTATATTCTGTCGTCACATTCGGACTAGCGTAAGGAGCTGCGGAGCTTGGGTCATTCAAGCCTTCCGTTGGTGCCCAGCTATAAGTCGCATCAGCAGGCGCACCTTCAACAGTCAGTGCCACCCCATTACCTTGTATGATGAAATCCGGTTCTGGTATACTGATCACCGCAGGAGCTTCAAGCGTCACCACTACCTCATCTGTGCTTGTACAGCCAGCAATATCCGTAATGGTTAAGGTATAATTTTGATTCACCGCGCCAACATCATTCGTATTCGCACTGAAAGTAGGTTGCGCTAAAGTCGCATCATCCAAGTGGGTAGCTGGCAACCAACTGTAAAGCATGCCGTCTTGTGCTGCACTACCAATAGTAGCGGTTAAAGTTTCACAAGCGATCAGATCCTCACCCGCATCAGCAATAGGCTCGAATACATTGAAGGTGAGCGTGAATGTTTGCTCACAAGAACCCGAGAACACGGTGACCGCATAATCAGTCGTAGCACTCGGTGTGAATACAGGGCTTGTACAATCCGTACAACTAACCCCTTCTGCCGGACTAATACTAACCGCATCCGCTATACTTAAGTCGTAAGGAGTAGTATCACTTGAACAAACGTCAAAGCTCTCATCCACATAGCCCAGGTCCCCGCTGCCTACATTTACATTTACCTCATAATCATATTGACAGCCATTCGCATCGAACATGCTTACCGTATAAGTAGTAGAGCTAGTGCCCGTAAAAGTAGGATTCGGACAGTCATAGCAGCTTAGATCCACCGTTGGTTGCCAGATATAGAAAAGACTACCGGAGGCATTCAGTTCCACTGTTTGTCCTTCACATAAATTGACAGGTGACACAACTGCTCCAGCATAAGTGTCATCCAATATCACATTCACATAAGTGGTATCCGTACAAGGACCAACTTTCGCTACAAAAGCGTAGGTCGTACTTTCCAATGGTGTGCATATAGGGGCACAACTACTCGCATCATCCAAATAAATAGCAGGTATCCATTCACACTCAATACCCCCGTAGCCGAAAAGCTGAACATCACTACCAATACAAGTGAAAATATTGTCTTGCGCTACTTGAGCGATGATATTATCCTGAATGTTAACCGTTACACTATCGATCAGTGCATCGCTACACAATTGCTCATTAGCGATTTGAATGATCAGTTCTTCTATATTCTCATCAACACCATCCTGAATGGGTTGAACGATCAATTGTACCATCGTATCGCCAGGGTAGACAACGATAGAGTCAGGTAATTGAACTACATCTAAAATGTTTTCCGCATCTCCAAGCAGATCGAAATAGATCGTCGCTGTGTCAACAGCCGGGTATTCTAATTCAAAATTGATGATACCATCCACACAGCCCTCTACAGCATTCTCAAAACCTTCATATCCTTCATCCGATAAGCTCGTACTCGCACTTAAACTAATGCTATTAGTGGAAATACTACCCGCTTCAATAAAAACACCAGAGTCTAAAGAAGAATCAACAGCATCTGCCACCACCATTTTTAAGGTATAGGTTTCACAAGGTGTTACGGCGACTTTAGCTTCTAAGACAACCGTAAAACCATCGTAATTAATGTAGTAACCGTCGCCATTATAGGGCGCATTCGTACCAGTTCCATTGACTACATAGTAGTCAGAATTATCCACATCATTCACATTATTGATCGTTACTAAGGTGGTACTACCAGGGATCAACGCGATATTTTGAAAAGGAACATCAGGACCCTCAATGTAAAAGCCGAATGCATCATTGAAACTATCCACATACTCCAAGTATTCCTCAGATCCGAACACATAATTGAACTTTAAAGAGTCAGCTGCCACCTCAATGTCCATGATCAAAGCACAGGCATCATTAGTAGGGTCATCTATTTCATCAGTTAAGTCATCATCACCGCCCGTACCTCTATTTGAAGAAGCAGTATTGTCATTCGGACCTACTGCCCCGGATGCTTCACCAGAAGTTAAGATCAAGCCTTCCTTAATGCCCACATTACAACTGTCACAAGCAAAAAAACCATAGCCTGGCGTATCTGCGGATCCTTTGTCGCAATCAAAGACCACATTGCTGATCACTACACCTTCACCCGCTAAAGACTGCA
>JAHDGT010000331.1 GCA_020631675.1 Bacteroidota bacterium | reverse complement strand
GCAATTTGCCAATGTGTCGATTTGAAAATTTGAAAATGCCGTAAACCGCGAGATTCATTTTCAAATTGCCTCATTTTCAAATTTTCAAATTACACCCGAAAGGGTGTGTCTCCATCAAATTTAAGGCGGAGATGTTACTCTAAGGGTTATTTGCCCGTCTTATTTGTATATAATGTACTCCTACCGAGGGTTTTGCTGCGCTAGTATTCCTTACTTTTCGAGCAAAATCATCATCTTTGTTGTTGTGTGTGACCTGCACACGACCAATCATCCGATATAGTTCCTCCACAACCGATGTTAATGGTCATCTTGATCAAGCATCTTGACGACCACTTACTTGTCTAGGCGGAATGCTTTATGCATTCATCCGCACTAGCCAATCAGAATGTAATTAACATTTCATTTTTATTCACATATCGTTCTCGTATTATTAGTAGCGCTCTAAGACAAGCTTCGGGCATACATAAGCTATGCTTACAAGGCACGTTTAAAGCACCATCATTAGTAAGTAATGCGAATCGAACAAACTTATTCACATACCTATGCGTAATTTGATCAAATACAGCTGGTGCTTATGCGCCCTTGTATTATTGCTCTGCGCAGGCAATAATGAGCTGTTGGCCCAAAAGAAGGGCAAAAAAGGAAAAAAAGGCAAGCAAGCCGTTGAAGAAGTAAAAGAAGCCGCGAAACCCGCAGCAGAAGAACCGAATGTGGACACCTCTGAAGCGGATGCCTTGATGAATGTGGCCTCTTATTCCGGCCAAGACAGCACCAACTACTCTTTGTACCGCGAGTATTTCAAGCAAAAAGCTTATGATGATGCTTTGCCTTTCTGGAGAAAACTGTATCAGAGCGCGCCTGATGTACGTAAGACCCCATTGATTAACGGCGAGGAAATGTACGAGGCATTATTAGATGTACAAGTAACAGGCGCGGTCTGTAAAGACGGCAGTACAGTAGATTTCGCCGAGGGCGACCGTCGTTCTACTGCTGTATGTAAAGAAAAAGACGGTTTCAAAGAGTGGGCCTTTACAGATAAGGCGACTTTAGATGCTTACCGTGACACGATCTACGGCATTTGGGATACCCGTATCAAGTACTTCGGTGAAGAAGGGGTGATCACCACCAAGAAAGCACGTATGACCGCCAAGTACTACCCAGAGAAAAGTGAAGAGATCTTCGAATTACGCAAATTGGCTGTTGAACAGCAAGCAGAGGAAGCGGCTTATGATGTGGCTTACTCTTACTTCATCGCTATGTTACGCAAATTGAAGAGCAAAGAGATCGAGAAAGACGCGATGATCAGCATCTACGATCAGTTGTCTGATGTGATGTCTTACAATATCGAGAACAACGAAAGTGAAAAGCAGGTAGAGAAGTACCAAGACCGTATGGATCGCATGGATCGCTCTATGGAAAAACTATTGGCTGCTTATGACAATCAAGCTGCCGCTGCTGCCGCCGCTGCTTCTAATGCCGCCGCTAAAAACGCGACCGACTGTCCTACGATCAAAGAGATCTACGGTGGCGAGTTCCGTTCTAATCCTAATGATCTGAATACAGTTAAGCGTTTATACTCTAAGTTAAAGCGTGCGGGTTGTAAGAGCGACCCGATGTATATGGAGGCTTTGTTGAAATTACAAGAGTTGGACGCTACGGCATCTCGTGCGCGTTTGATCGGTATTCAGTACCAAAAGAGCAAAGACTACAACAATGCGAAGAGCTGGTATGAGAAGTCTCTAGGCTTAGAAGGCGACAACACCAAGAACGCTTCTACTTATTTGAAGTTGGCTAAGATCGAGTACGTTCAGAAGAACTACCCTACTGCTCGTAAGCATGCACGTAAAGCGATCGAGTTACGTGCGGGTTGGGGTGATCCTTATTTGTTGATCGGTGATCTTTACGCTAGTAGTGCCAGTAAATGTTCTGGTGACGGCTTAGGTGGCCGCTCTGTATTCTGGGTAGCAGTAGATATGTACCGCAAAGCGAAAGACATTGATCCTGGTGTTACTTCTAAAGCGAATGACAAAATCAATCGTATCTCTGGTTCTTTCCCCGATAAAGAGACCATTTTCATGGCAACGGGTAAAACGAAAGGAACGGGGTATACCGTAGGTTGTTGGATCAACCAGCGTACTACGATCCGTTAATACTTAGACATGAGACTCGAGATATGAGACATGAGACTTTGTATTGACGCTGAAGCGTCAGGATACTAAGACCATATCCATTTCTTTTGTGTCTGAGTACTTATTTATTTGAAGGGCGACCCTTGTGGTCGCCTCTACAGAAAAGCGGGCAGTCTGATTAGTCAGACTGCCCGCTTTTTTATTGGGGTAGTTTTCACAAAAAAGCCCAGCCTCATTGCTGAGGCTGGGCTTTATGGGAACGATTTATTTTTTAATCACTTTGCTGTTTGTTGACCTACTTGATGGTAGACATTCTGGTCTGCTTATGACGCAGGTGCAATGCTTTGCGTTCCATGCGCATTTCCATTTTATCAGACTTGGTCAGTTTGGCTTTCTTAGCTACTGTTGCTCCTTTGCGCTTATTTGCGGTGCGTAAACGAGCATCTGCTGCTGTTTTTAAGTCCGTATTATTGTGTGCTTTAACAACACGATCATGCTTTTTCATTTGCATGGTCTTTACCTTCATATTCGGGTTAGCGGGTGTGAAGGTAGTTTGTGCCGTTGCTGTTGCCATAGAACCCATTACTGCTAAGCCTAAACCTAAGATCAATGTTTTCGCTTTCATGATATCGTGTGTTTATTATTGACAAAATCCTCATCCATCAAATGGATATGCTCTTTTGACGGAACAATAAATGATTCGTTTAGCGGTAGTACGTTGTTATAAACAAAAAATGCGATAGCCAATATTGGCTATCGCATTGTAAGACCGTTCGATATTGCTATCAGTAGTCTTAATTCAAAAACTATTCCTTTATTTCTTCTTCTTCAAATTCTTGAATAGATCTACTTTCTTTTGACTGAAACCAACCACCTTTTCTTGGGCATCGATCAATTTCTTTGCTTCCGCTTGGTCGCCCTCGTTCACTAAGATCGCTTCTTCGTTCTCAATGATCAACTGCTTGTATTTAGCGATCGCGTCTTCTGCTTTTTTCTTTGCTTTTTCCAGCTTGTTCAAGTTGCCATTCAAACCTTTCAATTCTTTTTCGTTGGCACTTAACTCATCTTTCACACGATCTTCTTCGAACATCAAAGCAAAGTCGTTCAGCATGCCTTGTACGATACCTACTTTCGCCTTGTTATCGTCAATGCCTAAGAAGTTGCCCTCACCTAAGTCGAAAGCAGCGATCGTTTCCACATCTGTACCTTGAATCACCATTTGTGTATAAACCGTGATATCATCTTTAGAGATCGTTTTGATCTTTACTTCTTCGGTCTTCAGCTCAGTGATCTCACCAGATACTTTGCCTTTGTACTGCTTCATGAATTTCTTCCACTTCTTGCCCGCGTCTTTCGCATCAGCATTAGGAATTAAAACGGAGAAAGCATTGGCTTTACCTTGCTCTAAACTCGCGGAAGTACCCTTTACTTCATAAGTAGGGATTTCATAGTCGAAAACAAGTTCTACTTGTTGTTTCGCTGCTTCGGCTTTAGATTTAGCACCTTCGATAGCCGATTCTTGCGCTTGTGCTTGGGTAAACATGAAAAGCATAGCTACCGCAAGCAATAAACCTTTACTAGAGATTCGCATTGGAAAAATATTATAAAGTGTAATAAAATCGTAGGAGACATCATCTTTTTTTGGATAAAAAAGACGTTTCAAAGGAGGTACATTATTAGTGACCATAAGAAGCAGTCACCGATTAAATAGACGTATTAAATGTAATCGGTCACGAATGGCACTGCTTAGCGCAATATACCTGCCGCTTCCACTAGGTCCAACAATTGTTGTTTTAGTGCTTCATCCCCCGCATCAAATCGAGCCTCCACATCTGGGATGGGGAATATTTTCTCTTCGAATAGGCGGTCTTGTTGTTGGGCGAGGTACTGGGCCTCGCTATAACGCAGATCGCTGAAGGTGACCATAGAGTAAAGCGGTAGATAACGCTCGTCTCCATAGTGGGCGTTCAGCCATTTTTCGATCTTCTTTTTGAGCAGGTAGTTCGGGTCGGTAACCGAGTCACGCATTTCTACAAAGTTGCGCATGGCCAGATCGGCGATGGCATTGGCATCGGGTATACGACTCTGTTCATAGTCGTACAAGAGTCTTGACCAGTTGATCTCCAATTCCTCTCCATCCCTATCTCCATCTTCTTCGTCCGCGACTGTGCTATGGGCCTCCATGATTTGATCCAGTACGTAGCAATCTTCAAAGCCGCTGTTCATGCCTTGGCCGTAGAAAGGCACAATGGCATGTGAGGCATCTCCAATAAGTGCGGTATGTCCGTATTTGGTCCAGGGTGAACAACGAACGGTGATCAAGGAAGAAGAAGGGTTTTCTTTGAAATCAGTCAGCAGATCCGGCATTAGCGGCATGGCGTCCGGGAAGTAGGTTTCAAAGAAACGAAGTACGGAAGCATTGTCTTTGAGTTGCTCAAAAGATACTTCACCTTCAAAAGCCAAGAATAGCGTGCAGGTGAAGCTGCCATCCGGGTTAGGGAGTGCGATCAGCATAAAGCTTTTGCGCGGCCAAATGTGCAAGGCATTTTTCTCCATTTGGAAACTGCCGTTCTCTCCCGGGGGTATGGTCAATTCTTTATAGCCGTGCGGCAGGAAGTACTGCGAGTAGTTGAAGCGATTAGTTCGCTGCATACTAGAACGCACATTGCTGAATGCCCCATCGGCACCGAAGATCAGATCCGGATTGATGGTGTAGTAGCCGCCTGTATCCATATTCTCGAATTGGATCTCTCGATTTTTGAGATCCACCTTTCGGCATTTCTGCTCGAAGTGGAAGTTGACGTTCTCATGTGCCTCGGCGGAGTTCATGAGGATCCGGTTCAGTTCGGCTCGGTCTACGCTATAAATGCTTTGTCCGGGTTTTCCGTAGGGCTGTAGTTCTTGCGTGCCATCTAAGTGGTGGATCATGCGCCCGTGCATGGGTATGGCGATCTCGCTGACTTTCTCATCTAAGCCCACGCCTCTTAGAGCACGCCAGCCTCTGGTGCTCATGGCCAGATTGATGCTGCGCCCGCCGTCAATATCCAGCTTGCGCATGTCTTGGCGGCGTTCGTATACATCGATGTCATGTCCGCGCTTGGCCAAGTAGATGGCTAAGAGGGATCCTACTAATCCGGCACCTGCGATGGCGATCTTTTGAGGCATGTTCTTGATTTTTCGCTAAGATCG